>JBEPXQ010000307.1:0-3459 GCA_041641835.1 Bacteroidales bacterium | reverse complement strand
GCTAGAATAAAACAACCAATAATTATATAAAAAACATCATGGCCTCTGTAATATAGCTAATGACATAAAGGTTCCAACCTCTTCGCTAAAGGGTAAGCATGCAGCCGAATTACAAATTCGGCTGAGCGGGTTGCGATGTTTTTTTTAATGGCTATACAGCCGAATTGCAAATTCGGCTGATCAAAAGGCCCTGTTGTGAGCCCCAGCCCCGAAGGGGCGAAATAATAAAGCAGAGGGTAAAGCCCTCTGACAGGAGAAAACAGAAAAACCTATTAGCCCTGAAAGGGCGAAATAATTACGGGCAATTACCTTATAACACCATTGCAACGTTTTTAAAATATTGGCAGTACACCTGGCGAATTGCAAATCCGGCTGAGCGGGTATCCAATCATCCAATGCCAAAAAAACAAAAATCTTCGATTCTATAGTTTTTTGAGCATCCACGTCCTGACGGAATCATTCAATCATCATTCAATCAATCAATCATCTAATCATTCAATCATCCAATCATCCAATCATTCAATCATCCAATCATCCAATCATCCTAAGTTATTCAACCAAAACCCAGGCTCTTTTTCACCCATACCTCGGATCATCTTTCAACGGCATTTTGGCCATTTTATCCACTTCCAGACTGCAGTGGCCGAATTCTTCCACAACCCGGCCTTTCAGCAGGTAAATGCCTTTGCCGCGAAACGGATATTGCTTTAAGGAAGGCGGAAAGTGAACCGTATCGAAGGAGTCTCCGCGGACATCAATGAAAGCGCCGAAGTTCATCAGCTCGCGCTTTACAGTGGTTACGGGCTTCAGCGTTACCAGCTGCCCGAGCATGCGAATGGTTTTTCCGGAATATTCGTGCATGTCCGCGGCCATCACATCCCCGCGATGGCTGGTCTTCAGCATCTCAAACATGGACATTTCCACCGGAAAGCCCAGCAGCTCCAGCTCATCATAAGCATCTTCCAGGGTGGAATGCTCCAGCTTCGGCAGCTTGTAGCTCCGCGGATGGATGTCAAACAGCCTGTCGGTGGCTTCGGGCTTCAGCTTGCTGCCCAGCAGATAATGTGCCCGCCACAACAGCGACTGCTTTGACTGCCCGGTGAAGCGCAGCGCCCGCACACGTATCAGCAAGACCAACTGCTCCAGCGAAGGACGCACACGCTCAACAAAATCATCCAGATTTTTATACAGACCGTTACCTTCGCGCTCCTCCAGCAGTCTTTTCACCAGCTTGCGCTCCAGGTTCTGTACATACACAAACCCCAGATAGATGGTTTCTCCCTCGATATGGCTGAGCTGTCTGCCTTTGTTCACGCAGGGCGCCTCAATCTTCGCGCCCCATTGCCGGGCTTCATTCACATACACCCACGCCCGGTAAAATCCGCCAAAGTTATTCAGCACAGCCACCATAAACTCCAGCGGATAATAGGCCTTCAGATATAAACTTTGAAAGCTTTCCACGGCAAAAGAGGCCGAATGCGCCTTGGAAAAAGAATATCCGGCAAAGGACGATATCTGCCGCCATACTTCCTGCGTAACGGAAGCATCGCGCTTCCGGGCTTTAGCACCATCGAAAAACAAGTCCCGGATTTCCTCGAAAGCCTTTTTCGAGCGGTACTTGCCGCTCATGGCGCGCCTGAGCACATCCGCATCGCCCAGGTCCATACCAGCATAATGATGACACACCTTCAGCACATCTTCCTGATACACCATCACGCCATAGGTTTCCTGCAACTGCTCCTTCATCACCGGATGCAGGTAGTTGAAATTATCAGGCTGATGAAAGCGTTGTATGTATTCCTTCATCATCCCCGATTTGGCCACACCTGGACGGATGATAGAGCTGGCTGCCACCAGCGTTCTGTAGTCCTCACACTGCAGCTTGCTCAGCAGTTGCCGCATGGCCGGACTCTCGATATAAAATGCACCCATGGTGCGGCCGCGCTTCAGCAGTTGCTTTACTTTTTTATCCTGCTTGAACTCTTCCACGCGATGCACATCAATTTTCTCGCGGCGGTTTTCCAGCACGATCTCTGCCGCATCACGGATATGCCCGATTCCCCGCTGGCTCAGAATATCGTATTTGTCGTAGCCCAGGTCTTCGCCCACGTACATATCCCACTGTGTCACCGGATAGCCCTTGGGCGGTTTGTCCAGGGCGGTAAACTGCGTTACCGGCTGCTCGGTGATCAGCACACCGCCGGCATGGATGGTCCGCAGATTGGGAAAGCCCGCCATCTGCTTACCAAACCAAAGGATTCGTTTGATAATATCATCGTTGCGGTCCAGGGCTTTGGGATTGCGGCTCAGCACATCCATTTCCTCTTTGGGCAGGCCGTACACCTTGCCCAGCTCACGCAGTATGGCTCGCTCTTTAAAGGTGGACGTGGCTCCCAGCAAAGCCACATGCTCATGCCGGTAACGCCGGAAGATATAGTCCAGCACCTCATCCCGCTCATTCCAGGAAAAGTCAATATCGAAATCCGGGGAATTGCTGCGCTTTGGATTGATAAAGCGCTCGAAATACAGGTCCAGCTCGATGGGGTCCACATCGGTGATGCGCAGGCAGTAAGCCACGATACTGTTGGCACCACTCCCCCGCCCCACGTGGTAAAAACCGCGGCTCATGGAATAGCGGATAATATCCCAGGTGATGAGAAAATAAGCCGCCAGCTTCATCTCACCGATGATTTTTAGTTCCTTCTGAATGCGGCGGACGGCTTCCTTGTGGTTTTTGCCGTAGCGATACCCCAGCCCGTCCAGGGCCAGCTTGCGCAGCAGCTCCATGTCATCGTTCTCATCCCCGGTAAAGGTCTTTTTGTTCCGGGATGAGCGCTTGAATTCTATGTCCAGGCTGCAGGCCTGTAGCAAGCGCGTGGTGTTCTGCAAAATATCCGGATGGTATTCGTATTTCTCCAGCATCTGCTGCGGCGAGAGCCACACATCCTGCGTTGAAGCATACTGACCCGCTTTCAGGCGGCTGAGCAACACGTTGTGGTCGATAGCCCGCAGGTTGCGATGCAGCTCATAGGACCAGCGCCCGGTGAAAGTAGCCGTCTGCAGGGTCACCAGCTTTTCACGACTGTAAGGCAGGTTCTGACCGGCCAGCTTCGCCAGTTGCTTCGGACGAATACCAATCCACTCATGCGACAGCAGCTTTCGATTTGGTGCAGACTCAAAAGGATAGATGATTTCCGTTTCCTCCAGGGTTTTCAGGCCACTGCGGTAATCCTGCTCTTCCCAGTTTTTGGCGGTCAGCAGGCGGTTAATGCTGAGCAATCCGCGCTCATTGCGAGCCATCAGCACCGCAAGCTGAATATCGTCTTCCCGCAGGTCCACGCCGGCCAACGGTTCTATGCCTTTGTCCTTACAAATGCGGTAAAACTCCGGCACACCCATGGTGGTGTTGATATCCGTGAGCGGCAGAATATCCCAGCCCAGGGTTTTGGCCTTGTCAGC
>JBEPXQ010000306.1:0-3495 GCA_041641835.1 Bacteroidales bacterium | reverse complement strand
CAGCCTTGATGATGAAAACCGCTTCCTGGCACTGGATGATACATCAAACTTCAATATTTTCCTGCAAACCCCTTCTGATCAGGGCTACCGCAAGCTGCATTTTACCAGCCAGGGAGTTGAGCAACTGGTATTCCACCCGGCATCCCTACCCGATAATAATTGCAAGATAGAATATGATGCGGAATTTGAAGAGGACGGTATGTATAATCTCAAAATTCAGGCAAAAGATGAATCTGATAATAATTCGGGAAATATCGACTATACGGTAAACTTTGAAGTGGTTAATAAATCAACCATTACGAATGTACTTAACTGGCCTAATCCTTTCAGCACCCGCACGCATTTTGTTTTTACGCTCACGGGTTCCCGCCTGCCCGATTATATGAAAATACAGATCATGACCGTTACCGGAAAAGTGGTGAGAGAAATTGAAATGGATGAACTTGGCCCGCTGCGCATAGGTAAGAATATCACCGAATATGCCTGGGACGGTACAGATGAATTTGGCGATCGCCTGGCTAATGGTGTGTACCTTTACCGGGTGGTCACGGATATGAACGGACAGGAAATTGAGCATCGTGAAACCCAAGCCGATAATTTCTTTAAGGAAGGCTTTGGTAAGATGTACCTGATCCGTTAAATGATGAAGATAATTTAACCTTTTTAAAAGGGATGGATTTGTAAATTTGCCATCATTAAAGAATAAACCCTGAGGATGAAGAAATATCATTTGTTGCTATTATCCCTGCTTGCAGGTGTTATTATGACCCTGAGCTGGCCGGCACGCGGCTTTCCTTTTCTGGCACTAATTGGTTGGGTGCCATTTTTTTTTATCGATGACCACATCAGAAAGCACAGAAATAAATTCCGCCGGCTTTCTATTTTCTGGTACGTACTGCCGGGCTTTCTTATCTGGAATGCTTTAACCACTTACTGGCTCTACAATAGCACACCAGAGGGTTCATTTATGGCAATAGGCATCAATACCTTACTCATGAGCACCGTTTTCACCATTGCTCACATTGCAGGCAGGAAGTTATATTCGCATTACCAGGGATATTTACTGCTGATCATGCTGTGGATTTCTTTCGAGTATGCTCATCTTTACTGGGATATTTCATGGCCCTGGTTAAATCTTGGCAACGTTTTCAGTTCCGTCCCATGGGCGGTGCAGTGGTATGAATACACTGGCGCTTTTGGTGGTACTTTGTATGTGCTTCTATCAAATATCCTGTTCTTCCTGGCTGCTAAAATTTATCTGGAAAACCGGCGCTTTGTCCGGCCGGTGGTTATCAACCTTATCCTGCTGCTTGTTCTTAATGCCGCTTTGCTTGTAACTTCAGCCATCATCTATCATAACCATGAAGACCAGGGTACTCCACAGGAAGTGGTTATAGTCCAGCCTAATCTTGATCCTTATTCGGAACAATATAATCTTGAACCTCGGGAGGTGATTTACAGGATACTGGATCTGGCAGATCAGAAAATCACAGATAAAACCAAAATAATAGCAGCTCCTGAATCAAGCATACAGGAAGGGATATGGGAGGAACGCCTGCAAAACTCGCCCAGTATTAATCTACTTGAGGGCTATGTAAATAAAAAATCAGTGGGATTCGTTATTGGAGCATCCACTTTTTCCTTGGTAAAAGACACAATTGATCTGCCTTTATCTGCCCGATTTCATAGTGCGGGGTTTTATTATAATGCGCATAATACGGCCTTTTTTATTGACTCATCAGCACGCAAACAGCTTTATCACAAATCCAAGCTGGTGGCCGGAGTTGAGCAGATGCCATTCAAAAAATTCCTTGAATTTCTACCAGTGGAAAATCTGGCAATAGATCTTGGTGGAACTATAGGAACACTGGGAAAAAGCCCTGAGCGCACTGTATTTTATTCCGCTGATTCCACGATAAAAGCTGCACCGGTTATTTGCTATGAGTCTGTTTATGGTGAATTTGTGGGAGACTATGTGTTGAATGGCGCCAATAGCATTTTTATCATTACCAATGATGGCTGGTGGGGAAACACTGCAGGCCATCGCCAGCATAATGCCTTTGCCAGCCTTAGGGCTATTGAAACCCGCAAAAGTATTGCAAGATCAGCGAATACAGGCATTTCCGCCTTTATAAATCAGAGGGGTGATATTTTGCAGGCCACCGGTTATTGGGAAATGGATGTTATTCGCGGTGAGGTAATGACAAATGAAAAGGTAACATTTTATACCCGCCATGGAGATTATATCGCGAGGATAAGCGTGTTTGGTGCTGGCTTGCTTTTACTGATCGCTTTAGTAATGGCGATTGTGAGAAGAAAGCCTTACGCAGGCTGATCCTTCTTATACATTTCACCAACTTCCCTTATCGACTGCTTAAGCGGACGATAATTGAAGTCATCAAAATAACTGCTGATCTTTTCCCCGTTATAATAGTGCCGGGCCAGTGAGGTTCTTGCCGTTTCCTTTGTAACCAGGGCAGGCTTTCCGGTGAGAAAGCTTTTAATTCTCTCAAGCATCCATGCCATTTCAGCCATTCCTTTTGTTGCCTTTATCTTTGGTGGTGGTACATCCAACGCTTTGGCAATATCAGTAAAAAGTGTCTTGTAATCAGTATTTTCGCCTACCAGTACAAACCTTTCTGATTCCACTTCGGAATCCATCAACATGATCATAGCTTCTGCAACATCTCTTACATCCACGAAGCCGTTAAGCCCTGAAGTATAAAACTTCAATCCATTATACACACTGCTAAAAAGTCTTGAACTGCCTTCATCCCATGATCCCGGTCCCAGAATTATCCCGGGATTTACAATTACCGTCCTTAGCCCTTCAGCCTGCCCGCGCCATACCTCCTGCTCACCACGCATTTTCGTTACAGCATACCAGGTGTTTAGCTTCGAATTCTTCCATTTGGATTGCTCACTGATGCTGCCATCAGCATCAGCACGGCCCAAAGCAGCAGTGGAGCTGGCATGTACAAGCTTTTGCACCTTTGAGTTTAAGGCAGCATTTACTACATTCTTTGTTCCGTTTTTGTTGATTTTATTCAGAAGCTCCCGGTCTGATTTCTGAAAAGAAACCACACCGGCACAGTGAAACAAGCGATCTCCTTCGTCAAGGAAATCTTCAAGGGATACGGGGTCAGTAACATCACCCAACCGCCAGTCGATCCGCGACATATACTCATCCACCTCTGTGGTGTAATAACCAATAACTTTGGTTATCAGGTCAAATGATGAGGTTTCGCGATGAAGAGCCTTCACCTTAAAACCTTTATCCAGGAGCCTGTATATCACGTGAGCTCCCAGTAAACCTGTGCCTCCGGTAATTGCAAACATATATCAAAGATACAAACTTCTGGTTGAAAAGTTTCACCTAATTTAATTTTCAATTATTCCCGGCTTTACCTTCAGCGACAGATCAAATTTTCAGGCTATATTTGCACTACTTTTTTCATCAGAAAATAAACCATCATGAATTTTGTTGAAGAGCTG
>JBEPXQ010000305.1:0-3515 GCA_041641835.1 Bacteroidales bacterium | reverse complement strand
TGCTCACTCCCAAAGGCCTGAGAACACTTTCACCACGCAATCGCGATTACAAGGGCGAGTATTACGGTAGCCAGGAAGAGCGCGACAAAGCTTACCATCAGGGTACCGTGTGGCCGTGGCTGCTGGGTGCCTTTGCTGAAGGATACCTGAAAATACACGGAAAACAGGGATTGCCGCTGGTAGAAGAAATCTACTACGGCCTGGAGGAGGAAATGTCGTTTCATGGTATCGGCACCTTATCGGAAGTGCATGATGGAAATCCACCTCATAAAGCAAAGGGTGCCATATCACAGGCCTGGAGTGTGGCAGAAGTACTGCGGATGCGGTATATAATTACAAAATTCAAAAAGGAGGGAACAGTATGAAGATACTGATGTTTGGCTGGGAATTTCCGCCTCATATCTCCGGAGGCCTTGGGACAGCATGCTTTGGCCTCACCAACGGCCTGGCACAGCACGGCGTGGAGGTGCTTTTTGTAGTGCCCAAAACCTTTGGCGATGAAGATCAGACGAGCGTGAGGCTGCTCAATGCTTCCGATGTTACCCTCGACTTTCGCCAGCATAGCTCTCGCGAATTCTGGGATAAGATTTCCTTTGTGGAAATAAACTCCAGGATTGTTCCTTATGCTTCACCGGAAGAGTTCTACAGCATAATGGAGAAAAAGCAGAAAACCGGGCAGGAAACAAGCGGGAGTATTTACAGTCGGAAATATGACTTCGAAGGCGGCTACGGCCCCAATCTGTTTGAGGAGGTTAACCGCTATGCCATAGTAGCCACAAAACTGGCCCGTGATCAGAACTTCGATCTTATCCATGCACACGACTGGCTTACCTATCCCGCGGGCATTGCAGCAAAGGAAGCATCCGGGAAACCATTGATCATACATATCCATGCCACCGAGTATGACCGCTCTGGTGAGGCAGGTCTCAATCACGCAGTCTATCATCTGGAAAAGCAGGGATTTGAAGCCGCTGACTGTATAATTGCTGTGTCAAATCTTACCCGAAATACACTGATCAGGCATTATGGAATTGAGCCTTCAAAAATAGAGGTGGTGCACAACGCCGTTATTCCCAATACAAAAGACCAGGTGGAAGCAAAGAAGCATTTCAAAGATAAGATCGTGACTTTTCTTGGGAGGGTTACCTTCCAGAAGGGTCCTGATTATTTTGTGGAAGCTGCCGCGAGAATACTTGAAAAAGATAAGAATGTCCGCTTTGTAATGGCCGGATCAGGTGATATGTTGCCCAGGGTTATCCGCCGCGTGGCAGAACTCCGTATTGCCGACCGCTTTCACTTTACAGGATTCCTGAAAGGTGATGATGTGGAACGGATGTTTTCCCTCAGCGATGTCTATGTAATGCCATCAGTATCTGAACCCTTCGGGATATCTCCGCTGGAAGCCATGCGCTCCAATGTGCCGGTGGTAATTTCCAAGCAATCGGGAGTGGCTGAGATACTCAAGCATGCCCTCACGGTCGATTTCTGGGATATCGATGCTATGGCAGATGCCATTCACGGGCTTCTGCACTATAATGCCCTGTCGAAAATGTTTATGAAATACGGCAAATCAGAAGTGGATAATCTTAAATGGGAAAATGCCGCCTTCAAAGTAAAACATGTGTACGAACAATTTTTAAACAAGTAAAAATATGAGAGCCATTTGCTTTTATTTCCAGGTGCATCAGCCGCACAGGCTCAGAACATACAGGTTTTTTGACATCGGTAATCGTCATGATTACTATGATGATTATCAGAACAGGTATATCGTGAGACGCGTTGCAGATAAGTGTTACCTGCCGGCCAATGAACTTCTGCGGGAGCTTATTGAAAAATATAAGGGTGAATTTAGAATTGCCTATTCCATTTCCGGGATAGCCCTGGAACAATTTGAGCGTTATGCTCCCGAAGTGCTGGAGAGCTTCAGGAAGCTCGCG
Organism: Bacteroidales bacterium; assembly: GCA_041641835.1. Lineage (GTDB taxonomy): Bacteria > Bacteroidota > Bacteroidia > Bacteroidales > PWNQ01 > PWNQ01. The sequence goes on along the minus strand of JBEPXQ010000305.1, from coordinate 1,578 downwards.
CAAACAGGGCATGTGGAGTTTCTTTCCGAAACCTATGCACACTCACTGGCAGCACTTAAAAGTGAAGATGAATTCAGAAGGCAGGTGGAGTTGCATCGCGAAAAGATGAAAGACTTGATCGGGGTGAAAACAACAGCATTTCGTAATACAGAGCTTATTTATTCCGATAAGATAGGTGAAATGGTAGCCGGGATGGGCTTTAAGACTATGCTCACCGAAGGTGCCAAACATATCCTGGGCTGGAAAAGTCCAAACTATGTATATACCAATAATCTCGACCCCAGGCTGAAGCTGTTGCTGAAAAACTTCAAGCTCAGTGATGACATTGCCTTCCGCTTTTCACAGCAAAGCTGGCCCGGGTGGCCCCTCACGGTGGAAAAATATACAGAATGGCTGAAAGGTATTGATAACAAGGAAGAGGTGGTCAACCTTTTTATGGATTATGAAACTTTTGGAGAACATCAGTGGCCGGAAACCGGAATTTTTGAATTTCTGAAGCACCTGCCTGGTCATGTATTGGAAAATTCTGATTTTAAATTCATGACCCCCTCACAAGTTACTGAAAAGATGCAGCCGGTTTCAGCTATAGACGTGCCTTATCCCATCAGCTGGGCTGATGAAGAGCGGGACCTTACAGCCTGGCTGGGCAACGAACTGCAGGATGAAGCCTTTGATAAGCTCTACGGGCTGGAGGAAAAAGTGAAAAACTGCAAAAGCGATAAGCTCAAATATGACTGGATGGCCCTGCAAACAAGCGACCATTTCTATTATATGTGCACCAAGTGGTTTTCTGACGGTGATGTCCACAAGTACTTCAATCCATATGGAAGTCCATATGATGCCTTTATTAATTTCATGAATGTGCTTTCCGACTTTATGATTAGCCTGGACAAACACTGCCAGGACGGAAAAACAGAAAGCAAACACGCTTCAAAGTCAAAACCGGCCAGAACCACTCCCAAAAAGAAGAAGCATAGTATCACTAATATTTCCGACCTGGAGGGTTTGCCTAAAACACACATGAAGCGAATACTCCGCTTTACAGAAACTGCTACACTGGCTTATGCACTTTATGAGATGGATGATGAGCTGAAAGATCATATCTTATCACACCTGGGTAAGAAAGACCTCAAATACTATGAAAATTTTCAAATTAAGGACCCGTCGCCTTCCGATGTGGAAGCTGCCAGAGCAAAACTTCTGCAGCTGGTGAAGGAATATTACTGATAACAGAATGTGAAGCAGCGGCAAACTATCAGCAAACTGGAATGTTTAGCAACCGAATAAAAGTGTAAAATTATGGACTTAAAACTTAAAGGACAAAACTTTCTGGTAACCGGTGCCTCAGCCGGTTTTGGCAGAAAAGTAGCTGAGATACTGGCTGAGGAAGGGGCTAATGTGATTGCAGTTGCCCGTTCCGAAGATAAACTAAAGGAATTGCAAAACAATTATGGTGATCAGGTAAAATACTATAGCGGGGATCTTTTCCAAAAGGATTTTGTGGAGGAACTGCTGGGTAAACTGAAGGATACTGAGCTGCATGGAGTATTTGTGAACGCGGGCGGTCCTCCGGCCATG
>JBEPXQ010000304.1:0-3523 GCA_041641835.1 Bacteroidales bacterium | reverse complement strand
AGTAAGTTCTTCATTGTTGAAAATTTGATTTTTGGTTTAAACAATACGCAAAATAGCAACAATTTTCTAAAAAAAGCAATACATTTGACAAAAAACTTAGCTATATCTTTGAAATATAAAATTTCAGCGAACATACAAATTATGACAATTAGAGCGTGAAGCCCTGTAAAACATTAGGTTTGAGAGAAGTGAAAACAGAGATACTACTGGAAAAAATTAAGACATGCTTAACAAGGAAATTGCCTGGTGAAGCGGCTCATCGTGAAATGGCTCCTGTGGGAAGAGAGGAATCATTACGAACAGAACCTGAAAATCCGCGTGAGAGTGCGGTGCTTATTGCCCTGTTTCCGGAAAATGGGCAGCATAAACTTTGTTTTATAAGGCGTCCTGAATATGATGGGGTGCATAGCGGGCAAATAGCATTTCCCGGCGGTGGCAGAGAAGCTTCCGATAGTGATTTAAAGCAGACAGCTTTACGCGAAGCCGCTGAAGAGGTGAACATCAAAGCTGATGAGGTGGAGATTCTGGGAGAATTATCAGCCATTTATATCCCTCCCAGCAATTATATCGTGAAGCCTTTTGTAGGAATTACCCGTAAAAAACCGGATTTCGTACCAGAACCTGCCGAGGTGGCCGGGATAATCGGGATCCCGCTGGAGGAGCTACTGGAAAATCGTGGCCTTATAACAAGAAGAACCTTCACAGGCAGGTACAGCTCAGTGGAAGCGCCCTGTTACAAAGTAGGCAACACCATTATCTGGGGTGCAACTGCCATGATCTTAAGTGAATTTCTGAAGGTGCTCCGCGATTGCAGATAATGCAATTATGATTCCTGAACCTCTATCTCATGAGTTAACTCAGCAGCCTTTGCCAGCATATGGCTTACACCACAGTATTTTTCCTGTGACAGCTTAACTGCCTTTTCCAGTTTTTCCTTTGGCAGGTCTTTACCTTTGAAGATATATTTTATATGGATCTTTGAATAATGCTTTGGATGTTCATCTGTTTCTTCTCCTGAAGCTTCCACCTGAAAATCGTCGGGTTCCACCCTCATTTTCCTTAGAATAGAGATCACATCCATTGAAGTGCAACCGGCCAGTGAAACCAGCATTAGTGGTTTAGGCCGCGGCCCCAGGTCTTTTCCTCCTGCTTCTGCTTTAGCATCTATCGTTATTTTATGGCCATTTGCTTCTGCTTCAAATGCCATTTCCTTCTTCCATGTAGTAGTGGTGCTTACTGTTCGCATCTTGATTTGATTTTTTGAATTATACATACTGATAAGGAAAGAACTCCCTTCCTTCCCTGTCCGGCAACTGATAAACAAGTTTGGATATAAAAAGTTTGTCAGCGGATGCGCAGCTTCTTTCCAATGCGGAGAATCGTTGATCTGCTGATACCATTGAGCCTGCAAAGCGAGCCGATGTTCGTGCCATACAAACGTGCAATTCTGCCAAGGGTATCACCACTTTTGATGTAGTGGTAGGTTGCCAGCCTTTTATCGCGTACCGGTCCCAGGTAAGAGAAATTCCCTGCTGACAACCAAAAGGTATCGCTTTTAAGACTGCCATTTTTGTAACAGAATAATTCTTCGGAATCAAAGGCTGCACCCAGATACCTGGTCTCGAAATGAAGATGTGACCCTGTGGAACGTCCGGTGCTGCCCCCATAGCCAATAAGGTCTCCTGCTTTGACATACTGATTTGTATCGGCCAGGATTTTTGACAAATGGGAATAAATGGTTTCCAGACCGTTGTAATGCCTCACCACTATGGTATATCCATAGCCACGGTAATAAGCGGCATATCTTACCTGCCCGTCGAAAACGGCCATCACCGAATCGCCGGTCATCAGGTCAAGGTCTGTACCATAATGAAAACGGTAATACCGGTTTCCGAATCCTGAAGTTACCCGCTTGCTGTTAATTGGCATGGAATAGTTCCTCAGCGAATCATGCAGCACGATGAGGGTGCTGTCAAGGTTCAGGTAAAGATCGATATCAAGACGGGTGGAATCCGGGGAAATATATTTTAGGCGTGAAGTATTCCAGCTTTTATACAGATCGAAAGCCGGCGTATCATAAAGGTTATAAAAGCCATTGGCAAGATCAGTGCTGTCGTTTGAACTTTCCATGATACTGTCAACGAACAATTGCTGCTGCTGTCCGTATAATACCTGGAAGAAAAATAGCGAAACAATAAGACAAACTGTTTTTGTCATTGTTAGAATCATTTGGATTGCAAAGATATAATTCTTGTTGAAAACTCAAAATTCTGAAAACAGAAAATTAACTGGGAATATAAAGGATTATGTCCCTAATTATTTCTAATTTTGAATGATTGAAGAATAAGAAGCAGGCAGCATGAAATTAAGCAGACATAATATCATATTATCTTTGATCGTGATCATAATGATGGTCGGTGTTATGTCCTGCTCAAACCAGTACAGGTATCGCCGGATGGTATCCAAGAAGCGGAAAGTTTTCAAGGTATCACGCCACAAGAACCCTTATGCAGCACGCCTTAAGCGACGCGGCACACCTGTGGAGCGCAATTATTATATCAAGAGAAGATCACGGCAGGGCCGCCGCTCCTGGTGGTAATTCAGAATGTTTTGGCCAGTTTTATCACAAAAGAGGTATTGCTTGTGGAAACCCGCAGCAGGTATAACCCCTGCTTAAGATGATGCAGCCCCGACACTCTGTAAAGCCCGTTTGGAGATTTTGACACCGTGCTGTATCTTTTCACCAGCCTTCCGTTCATGTCATAAATTTCAAAAACAGGATCCTGCAGCTTCAGGTCGGTTACCATGAAAAAATGATCGCCAAAAGGATTGGGTACCACCACCGCATCAGCATCACTATTCTTGAGTTCATTTTGCCGCTGTATTATAGCTGCAAGCCCGAAATCAGGTATTCCATATCCCATAAGCGAATCAGGATTCACATACTGTGAGCTGCTTTTCTGGATAAGATCAAATATTTCCATATTCGTTAATTCCGGGAAGGCCTGCCACAAACATGCAGCAGCTCCGGCCACCAGAGGGGCAGCAAATGAGGTTCCGTTGCCTGCACCTATCTGTTCATTATATGTTACGAACCAGGTATCTTTACCCACTGCTGCTACATTGGGCTTAACATCGCCGTCAAAGGCAGGTCCTTTGGAACTGAAGCCGGCATAGCGCCCATGTTGGTCAACGGCTCCCACTGCCAGCACGCTGTCGCCATCGGCAGGAACACCAATGCGAAACCAGGAGCTCTCGCCTTCGTTGCCGGCACTGTTTACTACCAGTATCCCTTTAGCTGCCGCTATATCAGCAGCCCTGCTGGCGTATGCCGTATTTCCGTCCAGATCCTGATAACTATGATCCAGGGCGGGATAGTTGAAGGTGGTATATCCAAGAGAAGAGTTAATAATGTCAGCACCGGCACTATCAGCATATTCGGCAGCAACAGCCCAGTTGATCTCCTCCACCGGATATTCGCTGCCTGTATCTTCCGAGCGCAGCAAAAGGTATGATGCACCGG
>JBEPXQ010000303.1:0-3542 GCA_041641835.1 Bacteroidales bacterium | reverse complement strand
TTCCTCGTGCGTTTTCATAGTGCTCATTCATCCAGGTAATGGCACGGTAGAAAAGATCAGTGGGCGCTCCTTCAGCTTCCACCACCTCCTGATAAGTTATTTTGCCGGTTTCTTCGTCCAGCGGGAATTCAACGTGATTTTCATCCTGCGCTGTAACAGCGATCTGGCAGGCGATCACGGCAACTAAAACTGCAAGTATCTTTTTCATATGGTCATAATTTTGATATTAAGGGTATTATGTTTATCCCCGCCAGCGGTGGGGAGTTCGTTATGATGAGCATCAGATTAACACTGAGCATTTTAATCTTTTTTTAGTTCGTGCTCGTGTTTGTTCCTCCTCAGGCGGGTCATGGCCCGGTTCATCATTAATATTTTGAGCGGATAAAGATAAAAAATCGGGCCAAACTAATTGGCAAAAAAAAAGGGGAGCCGAAGCTCCCCTGATAAATATTATGATTTGATGGATTACATCATTCCGGGCATACCACCGCCCATTCCGCCCATGCCGGCAGCAGCGGCAGCAGCAGCGTTATCATCATCATCCGGTGAATCAGCCAGAACTGCCTCGGTAGTGAGCAGCATGCCTGCAATGGATGAAGCATTTTCAAGAGCAACGCGTGCTACTTTAGTAGGATCAATAACTCCTGTTTCAAAGAAGTTTTCGTACGTTTCTGTGCGCGCATTAAAACCAAAATCACCTTTTTCTGATTTTACTTTCTGAGCAACTACAGAGCCTTCCAGGCCTGAGTTTTCCACGATCTGGCGAAGCGGTTCTTCAAGAGCACGGCGGATAATTGCAATACCGGTAGTTTCATCAGCGTTGTCGCCTTCAAGGCCTTCCAGGGCATCAATGGCGCGGATATACGCAATTCCTCCACCGGGAACAATGCCTTCTTCAACTGCAGCGCGTGTTGCATTAAGGGCATCTTCGAAGCGGTCTTTCTTTTCCTTCATTTCCATTTCGCTGGCAGCACCAACATAAATTACAGCAACACCGCCGGCCAGTTTTGCAAGGCGTTCCTGAAGTTTTTCCTTGTCATAATCTGAAGTGGTATTTTCCATCTGGCCTTTTATCTGGTTTACTCGTGCTTCGATGTCGGCCGGATCACCTTTACCGCTTACGATAGTGGTGTTATCCTTATCGATGGTAACTTTTTCAGCCTCACCAAGCATTTCCAGTGTGGCATCCTCCAGTTTGAAACCTTTTTCTTCTGAAATCACAGTACCACCGGTAAGGATAGCAATGTCTTCCAGCATTTCTTTTCTTCTGTCGCCAAAGCCGGGAGCTTTAACAGCAGCAATTTTCAATGATCCGCGCAGCTTGTTAACCACGAGTGTAGCCATAGCTTCGCTTTCCACATCCTCAGCAATAATCAGCATCGGGCGACCGGTTTGCTGTGCTTTTTCAAGGATCGGGATCAGGTCTTTCATTACAGATATCTTCTTGTCATAGATAAGAAGCAGCGGGTTTTCAAAAACAGTTTCCATTTTTTCGCTGTCGGTAACGAAATAGGGAGAGATATAACCGCGGTCGAACTGCATACCTTCTACAACGTCCACGTAGGTTTCGATACCTTTGGCTTCTTCGATGGTGATCACACCTTCTTTCTTAACCTTGCTCATAGCTTCAGCAATGAGCCCGCCGATAACATGGTCGTTATTTGCGGATATGGAAGCTACCTGCTCGATCTTTTCGTTGCTGTCACCTACTTCCTGTGAAGTTGACTTAAGATTTTCGATGGCTGTTTGTACAGCTTTGTCAATGCCACGTTTCAGGTCCATTGGATTGGCACCTGAGGTAACGTTTTTCAGTCCTGTGCGAATAATAGCCTGGGCCAGGACAGTAGCGGTAGTAGTACCGTCGCCTGCCACATCGTTGGTTTTGGAAGCTACTTCCTTCACCATCTGGGCACCCATGTTTTCTACCTTGTCTTTCAGTTCAATTTCCTTGGCTACTGTCACACCGTCCTTCGTGATGGTGGGAGCGCCAAAAGACTTGTCGATAACTACGTTACGGCCTTTGGGGCCCAGGGTTACTTTTACTGCATTGCTGAGAGCATCTACACCTCTTTTCAGTGCGTCTCTGGCTTCAATATCAAATATAATGTCTTTAGCCATTTTATTTAGTTTTTTATGTTTAATAATTAATTACAAAAATTGATTAAATGATACCGTAGATATCATCCTCTTTCATGATGAGATATTTTTCATCACCAAAAGCGATTTCGGTACCGCCATATTTTCCGTACATAACCATATCGCCTGGCTTAACGGTCAAATCATTGCCTTCAGTACCTTTACCAACTGCAACAACTTCCCCCTTCTGAGGTTTTTCCTTCGCGGTATCAGGGATGATAATTCCACCACTGGTTTTTTCATCAGCGGTAACGGGTTTTACCAGAACCCTGTCGCCTAATGGTTTAAATTTTACTTCTGACATCTTTTTTGGATTTATTTTGGTTTCCCTGCCTGCATGACACAATTTATGCCAAACGCTAAATAATGTCATTATTTCAGCAGTGGCTTCAGACAAAAAAAAATGTCAGAACGTTTGTGACATTCTGACATTAATATGATAAGTTGGTTTCTCGTGTTTATTCGGGTTGCTGGTCTTGCATTTCGCCATCAAATTGTTCGTTCACACCCTGTCCTTGCATCTGTACGCCAGTTGGGTTCTCATCAAACCATTCCTGTGCTTCTGAACCTGTTTGTTCTACATTTTGTGAACGAGGAATTACAAAAACTGATGAAAGACTTAGCACCAGTAGAATGATGGCCAGTGTCCACGTGGTTTTTTCAAGAAAGTCGGTTGTGCGTTTCACTCCCATAATCTGATTGGAGGAGGAGCTACCGCCAAATGCTGATGACAATCCGCCACCTTTGGGGTTTTGAACCAAAACTACCAGCACAAGCAGTATGCATGTTATGATAACCAGTGCTGAAATTATAATATATCCACCCATAATTATTTAATTTTCAGGCAATTTAAATTTGCCGGTTCAATTTTCTTCAATTTTTTTAATAAGGTTTGCAAAGTAACGCTTTTTTTCCGGGAATTTCAAACTTAGTTTTTTATAAATTTGAATAGCTTTTTGTTTTTTCCCCTGCCGTTGGTAAATCTGCGCGAGGGTTTCAGAAATAAATTCCTGGTTATCCTTTAAACTCTGGTCGGCCTGGGCGGTTTCTTCTTCAAAATTCTTCTCCTTGTCAGGAATTATCCTGGGTTCTTTATTGATAAATTTATCAATTAATACAAAAGGATCAGGTTTGCTTTCTTCTTCAGGTTCTTTTTTAGCGTTTGTTGCTGCATCAGTTGTTTCTTCTTGCGGGTAATCCTGTTCTTTTTCTATCTGCCTGAGGGCATCCTGCATTCTTGCTTCTTTTTCTTCTTCAGTAAGACCTGTTTTGATTTCTGAAGAGTCTGCTTTTGAAGTTTTTTCGGAAGTCTTAAGTCCCGGGGAATTATGCTTTTGCATCAGCCAGTTATAAAATCTGCTGCGGTTATGGATAAAAGCGGAAGAAAAGCTCAGGCTTTCGTTAAA
>JBEPXQ010000302.1:0-3553 GCA_041641835.1 Bacteroidales bacterium | reverse complement strand
GAGCGTAGCAAATTCTTTTTCAGCTTCAAGTTTGTAGAATTTCAGTATTCGTGTGGCCCCGGCAATCAGAGTTTGGTCACCATTATAGGCTTCCACTTCCTGTAGTTTTGCCAGGCCCTGTTCGGCATCCATGAGCAATGCTCCGGTATGCTGTTCAAATGCACTAATATCATTGCGCTGCATGGCATCCAATACGTAGGCCTCCGATTTATATGCCTTGAAGAAGATCAGGTAAATTTCATTGTAGTATGAAATGGTTTCGCTGGCCCTGGAGATTTTCTCTGAAGTCCTGTCATCGCTTTCAAGCAGTGTGATGTCGTGTTTACTGGCGAATCTTTTCTGGGCTTCAGCAGCAATCTCGTATGAGCTGTGGAGCTTATCACCGGCTTTTTCCTTGGCCAGCAAATAAGCTTCCATAGCGTCGTATGACTGTTCTGCTATGTCTTCCATATCGAGAATCTTGTCAAAATCTTCTCTGAGCACTGTATAACTCATGTCGATATACTGCAATACGGCCTGTCGCAGGCTGTCGTCTGAATCAAAGCTGCCCATTTTCCTTACCTCATATTTGGCCTCTCTCAGCTCTTCCAGCAGTTTTTCACGCTTGTTTTCTACTTTTCGTGCACTTTTCCCCCGGGTTACTGCTTTCAGGTATTTCCAGGTCTCTTTTTTAGAGTTTTCCAACGGAGTATATACCTTCTCCATATAACTAACAGCGCTTTCACCTGACTGTGCTTTAGCTGATACCGGCGTGAAAGCAATTCCGGTAACAACAAACAGCATTAGAATAAATCTGTACATGTGCTTTATTTTTTAGTTAGTGTTATCCAATCCATCATGATATTCCAGGTTTCACCCAGGTAGATATCTCTATTAATAGCATCCATATTTCTTTGGTTGATTTCTTCGCCTTCATTTACCAGGCTGCTTATTCCTTTGAGATAGGAGGGGTTTTCCACCCTAAATTCAGCCTTTCGCTCCGGGATGGAAAAACCTTCCTGCTGACTGCGGTACTTGCCAAACGCATCAAACTGTAAGGGGATGCTTTGACTATTGATATAATCCGGAACCCTGGCACTCATTTCTTTTACTGCCAAAAATGTACTGTCAGTCTTAATTCTTTGCCGGCTTAACTGTTGCAGTTTTTCTACAGGTTTCTTCCTCATCGGATAATAATACGTTTTCTTATCTATAATTTCGGCCTGGATTGCAGCCTCATATGATGACTCCCCGATATCCAGGCTGTCGTATAATGAAGGCAGGATAATGTCGGGTTGTACCCCAGTTTTCTGATGACTTTCACCAGTAACCCTGTAAAAGGCCCCGGAGGTCATTTTAAGGAAAGCATCCGCATCTTCAGGCACCTCATTAACATCTTCATATTTCCAGGCATCCACTGGCATCATCACCTGCATGGTGGCCTTACCTGTGGAAGGAGTTCCCACCACCACAGCACAACGGTGATCCTGCATGGCAGCAGCAAACAGCTCAGAGGCGGAGGCACTGAATTCATTGATCAGGACTATCACCGGATCCATATAAATTGTCCCGCGATTCCTGTCTCTCAGGGTTACAGGCTCCTCATCCCTGCTTTTGCTGATACTGACAGCACCGTAGTTAATGAAGATCCCGGACAACAATATGGCTTCCATCATACTTCCACCACCATTATCACGCAGATCAATGATTAGTCCGCTTATCCCTTCGCGCTTTAGCTTTATCAGCTCTGTGGCCACATCATTGGCACAGCCATCTGTGGTGGACCAGGGGTTTTCCATTTGAGTGTAAAAAGAAGGAAGGTAGATGTACCCTATGTCCTGTTTTCCGCGCAGCACAAAGCTGGATATCACATTTTCCTGCACAGCAGTTTCCGCTTTCCTCAAAGGAACTTTAATTTGCTTTCCGCTTTTTTTCCTTATACCAAATACTGCTTTTGATAATCCGGGAGAAGCCAGTAATGTGGCAACCTCCGAAGGTCGGCTGCAGCTAAGGTCTTTTGTTATGTCTTTAGAAACGATATCCAATATTACATCGCCTTCATTCAATAAATTTGATTTCCAGGCCGGGCTGCCGGGAACTATGGCAGTTATCTCCATTTCTCCCAGGTCATTGCGAGTGAATTGTATGCCAAAGGATTTCCTGGTTTTTGATAGCGCTCCGTAAAAGGCTTGCTGCTCATTGCGCGTGAAAAAGCCGGTATGCGGATCAAAAGCCGAAGCAATGGATTTTAAATAACACTGCCTGGCATAAGCCTTTGAGCCACCGGAGTGTGTGGTCCTCGCTTTTATCCTGCACTGCTGACGACTAATGGACTGCAGCAGGCAGCTGTCCATTATTTGTGCTGACATTTCATTTTCACGGGAATTTGAATCCATCCTTCTGCAATACAAGCTCAGGGCATGAAGCTTCACCAGCTTTTTCCAGTAAGCGGATAAATCCTGTTTATCTGCAATCCTGAATTCATCCGACATATCAAGGGTGTCATAAACTTCAAAATTGAAATCTGCAGGGGATAAAGAGTTCATGAGTGAATCCACGAATTTTATCCTGCTTACATAAAGTTGAGTTACTTCTGATAAAAAGCTGCAGTCCTCTTCACGAATCAGATCATCCAGCCGCTGAGCGTATTTTTTTTTCAGCGATTTCCGGTCTTTTTCCGTGAGAAAAATATGATCAGGATCCAGCAACCTGAGAAAACCTGTCATGACAAGCCTGGAGTACACGTCATCCACCGGGCGGGGGTTGAAGTGGTATGCCTTTGCTGTTTTTGTAATGGATGCTGCCAGCTCGCAGGTTTCCTGTTGCTGGGCAACAGACAAACGTACTGCCACCAAAAGCAGTATTGTCAATAACCAGTACAATTTTAATCCGGGAGATAAAATGTTGCTCATATTCCGGTGTTCTGTGCTTAATTGAAAAAATCAACTTCTATTTTCAAAATTATGGAATTAATTTAAACCGGTGGCTATACTTTAACATTTAATTTCTCATAGGCAGCGTTCAGAAAAATTTCATTTAAATATCAACAATTAATATAAGAAAATTGTCAGACATATAAAGTGGCAGAGGCAAGGTGGATTAAGAAATTAGTTGAAAATTATCAAAACCATAAAACCATGAGAATCTGGTTGAGAACAGTATTAATAATTATTTTTTCGGCAGGGGTTGTTGCTTTAATATTCCTGCTGGTATCCAACGGAAAAGGATCGGCAACTAACCAAACATCAGGAGACATGATAACACTACCCAAACCTGAAACCAAAGGCAGTTTGTCAATTGAGGAAGCTATACATGCACGTAGGAGTGAGCGTTCATATAGCAGGCGGCCTTTGGATCTGCACATGATCTCGCAACTTCTTTGGTCGGCACAGGGCATCACCGGAGCGGCAGGAGAGAAGCGGGCCGCACCCTCAGCGGGAATGACTTATCCTTTGAAGGTCTATGTACTTGCCGGTAGTCAGCACGATGAACTGCAGGGTTTTTATCTTTATCACCCTTCCGGGCACAAGCTGGAAAAGCTTATGAGCGGTGATTTGCGGCAAGAATTATCAAA
>JBEPXQ010000301.1:0-3562 GCA_041641835.1 Bacteroidales bacterium | reverse complement strand
TGTTATACTCCTGGTCATCGGCAGGTGGTTTTTGATGTTGTTTGCCACCTTTTTTGGCCTTCATTTTAGGTCGTGATGATCTGTAAAACCATCCAAATATTTTATCAGTACGCACTCCTTTTTGTCTGAAGTAAATATAAGCAAATCCCAGCCCCACCCCAAATAAATGAGCAAAATGGGCCACCCCGGTTCCCGCTGCCTGCACATCGGTTCCCGAGCTGAATATATCCAGCACAATGAGCCCGATAGCCAGGTATTTGAATGGGAAAGGCCCCAGCATAAAAAGACGCATAGGGGCATTGGGCATGTAAGTGGCAACAGCTGCCAGCAAACCCAGTGCTCCGCCCGCTGCTGTGGCTACCACCAGCCCTTCAGTGGGAAAAGAGGGCATAACAGCACCAAACAAAGAGTATATTACAGCAGCTCCCACAGCGGATGCCAGTATGATATTTATAAAGTCCTTCCGGCTGATGTAATCAAAAAACATCTTGCCAGTGAATATTATCAAATAAGAATAATAGATGATGGTAAAAAAACTTTCACCTATCACTGCCAAACTGGCAGCATAAATAATCCCCAGCCAAACCACCAGGGTATAGCGTTTATAAAAGTCACCGGGATTAAAACTCGGATTTCCAGGGCGCATAGGCTAAAAACTGTTTCTATTGATTTTATTTTTCCAAAGTTTTATCAAAATGAAGCCAAAAATCATTCCACCCAGATGAGCGAAATGGGCTACGTTATCACCAGGATTGGAGGCTATACCTGTATAAAGCTCTATGGCCCCGAGTATCATCACCAGATATTTGGCTTTGATGGGAAACAAAAAGTAGATATAGAGCATCACGTTTGGGAAAATCATCCCAAATGCCAGCAGAATGCCGTAAACAGCACCTGATGCACCTACCGTTGGAGTGCTTACCTTTGCCTCGTAAAGCTGATCTGCAATCCTGTAGGATTCATTGATCATGGCGGTATTATTCGGATCACTCCTGAACTCACTTACAAAACTGCCTATTGCACCCCTGTTTATTTCATATAGCGTTTCAAAGTTATCACGGATCAGCACAAGAAATTCGTCCGGAGTGGGGGAGTCAGCATAAGAATCAATTGCAGACTGTATGGATGAATAATCAATCCAGTTAATCAGGGTGTGCAACAAAGCGGCTCCAATACCGGTAACCATGTAATAAATCAGGAAACGTTGTGATCCCCAAACATTTTCCAATGCATATCCAAACATCCACAGCATAAACATATTAAAAAACAAGTGCATGAAATTTCCATGCATAAACATATATGATACGTACTGGTAGGGGCTGAACAGCTCGGAGGCAGGATAGTGCAATGCCAGAATATTTTCAAGCGGAAAATTGAATACCTCATGAGCAGTTAATGTAGCCAGGAAAAACAGGCCATTTATTATCAAAAGGTTTTTAACGACCGGTGGTAATAATGAAAATCCCCTGGGGCTGTATTGTCCGTTCATTCTACTTTTCTTTTTTAGTTAAACCTTTGCTTTAATTCATCTTTTCCCAACACTCTGATTATGGGTTTTCCATCAACAGAATGCTCCGGCATAGAGCAGGCAAAGAGCGAATTGATCAATGATTGCATTTCTTCCACTTCCAGCCGTTTACCGGTTTTTATAGCAGTTCGCTTTGCCATTGCCCGCGCGAGGTTGGAATGACGATCCACTCTTGCATTCATCATCTGTGATTTAAAATCTTCCAGCACTGACTCTATTACACTTTGCAGTTCACTCTCGAAACCTACTGGTGTGCCACTAAACTCCCATTTATGATCACCCCCGGGTTTTAGCTCAAAACCAAGGGCTTTCACTTCATTTTTTATCTCATTAAGAAGCTCATCATCAGCAGGTGAAAGATTAACAGTTTCAGGAAACATAAGTTTTTGGGTAGGCCCGTCAGACTTTTCCAGCCGCTGCAGAAAGTGCTCATAAAGCACCCGCTCGTGAGCCCTTTGCTGATGCACCAGCATTAAACCTGATTTTATGCTGGTAACAATATATTCCCTGTGCAATTGCATCAGTTCACCACCTGAGCGGTCTTCACCTTCAGCCGATGAGAGTATGCTTTGTTGATGACCGGTAGTTGGCGTTTCCTGTTCAGCCTGAGGCCGCTTATAAAGCTCCTGCCAGTTTTCCCGGTTGCTGCTTGTCCTGGAATCCCCTTTACCGGCTGCAAAACCGTTTTTATCCGAATCAAACGGGTTGTAGCCCGGTGTAACTTTGATTTCCGGTTGCTTTACCGGCCCGTCAGGCGGAGGTGGTACCTGCTGCATGCTTTGCTCGGTGCTGAAATCGAGACTGGGAGTAAGATTATGCTTGCCCAGCGCTCTTTTTATGGCTGATAACAGGATGGCATAAATGCTCTGTCCGTCTTCAAAGTTGATCTCGGTTTTTGTGGGATGTATGTTAATGTCAATCTTGCGGGGATCAATCTCAAAAAATAAAAAATATGAGGCATATGACTTATCTGGTAGCAGCTCCTCATAGGCATTTTCCACTGCATGATTGAAATAGGGGTGTCGGAAATAACGGTTATTCACAAAAAAATACTGCTCTCCACGCGTTTTCTTTGCAAATTCAGGCTTTCCTGTATAGCCATAAACGCTAACCAATGTGGTTTCCACTTCCACCTTCACCAACCGCTGATCCAGCTGCCGGCCAAACAGGTTTACAATTCGCTGTTTCCTGTTTGAGGAGGGAAGCTGATACCGGATATAGCCATTATCATGTAATTCAAAAGCAATTTGGGGATTAGAAAGTGCAACCCTATTAAATTCCTCCATTATGTGTCGCATTTCCACCTGGTTTGATTTGAGGAAATTGCGACGTGCAGGCACATTAAAAAACAGGTTTTTAACGCTTATGGAAGTTCCTTTGGCCGTTTGTACAGGTTTTTGTTCTTTTACTTCTGATCCTTCCACACCAAGCAAGGTGCCAAGCTCATCGTTTTCCCTTCGGGTTTTAATTTCCAGATGCGAGATGGCACCAATGGATGCCAGGGCCTCACCACGGAATCCCATGGAGCGGATGGCAAAAAGATCATCAGCGGAACGGATCTTAGAGGTAGCGTGCCGCTCGATGCTTAGGCGAACATCGGTTTCTGACATACCGGCACCGTTGTCGATTACCTGTATGAGGGTTCTGCCTGAATCTTTAATTATCAATTTAACGGAATCTGCCCCTGCATCTATGGCGTTCTCCATCAGCTCCTTTACCACTGATGCCGGCCGCTGTACTACTTCACCAGCGGCTATTTGATTGGCCACAGCATCCGGGAGCAATTGTATTACATCTGACATATGATTTTAAAACACTTTTGCAAAAAACAACAAGTACACGATAGCAGCTACCAGCAATATGTACAGGATAAGCGTGGAATTGGATGATTTCCCCTGTCCTTTTCCCTTATGCTTCCGGTGAATGTCCCAGCGCATGCTTATGCGATCACGCACTGCTTCTTTCTTCATTGCTTTTTCCGGATTTGTATATTTCTCCTGTATCTTTTCCAGCTCTTCCTTGCGTGGATCATAA
>JBEPXQ010000300.1:0-3573 GCA_041641835.1 Bacteroidales bacterium | reverse complement strand
CCCACGGCATGGATAACAAAATCCGCCGGCAACTCATAGCCTTTGGTTAGATTAGCCTCACCGGTTTCAGCGCCGTTCAGCGTTTCGCATTCCTTTTTCAGATAAGGTCCGGCAGCACGATGAATAGCGCCGTCCACTCCCCCACCGCCAAGCAGGGTCTTGTTGGCTGCATTAACAATAGCATCCACTTCCAAAGTAGTGATGTCTTCTTTTATCAATTCTATTCGCTGCATGGTGTTGTGTTTTGTGTTTTGTGTTTGGTGTTCGTTGTCCCGACCTTCGGTCGTGGATGCTCAAAAAACAATTAAATCGAAGATTTCTGGTTTTTTGGCATTTGGTGTTTCCTATCAATCTTCTTCAATCCTATCAATCTTCTTCAATCCTTTCAATCCTATCAATCTCATCCAACCCTTTCAATCTAATTCAATCCTTTCAATCTCATTTAATCCTTTCAATCTCATCCAATCCTTTCAATCTCATCCAATCTATATGAATTGATGTTTGTCTTTACTCGTCCTCATACGGTCTGCTAACAATCAGCTGTGTATTATGATAACTCACCACTTCCACTTGTTCTCCCTTCTCAATATACCCGTTTTCCGCAGTGGCATCATAAATATCATCATCAATTTCTATTTTTCCAGAAGGCCTCAACACCGTATATGCTACCCCTTTGCTTCCAACTAATCCTGTCATTACCACGTTAGCGCTTGTATAGCCTGTTTCGGCGGTAAGCGCATCTTTCAGCGCCAGGTTGCCAAACACCCCGGACTCCCTGGCAAACAGTCTCACACTAAGATAATAGGAGCTCACCAACGCCAGAAAAGAGGCAACAATTACCATAAAGAAAGCTTTAATCAGTCCGTCCATTTGCACATTGGTAAAATCAAAGGCAACATTATCCACCAGGCTGAGTGTAAGGCCAGTTACCAGCAGCACAATTCCGCTTATTCCCGCCACCCCGAATCCGGGTATGGCGAATATCTCCACGGCAAGCAGCGCGAGTCCTCCAATAAAAAGCAGTATCTCCCAGTTTTCAGCCAGCCCTTCAAGGTAAAGCGGACCAAAATACATTACGGCAGCCACCACTGAAGCAATGAGCGCAAAACCAATGCCCGGCGACTGCAGCTCGAAATAAATACCGCCGATTATGATCATGAGCAGCAAACCGCTAACCATGGGGTTGATAAGAAAACCGATGATCTTATCTACAGCTGTAGCCCTGTATTTGTCCAACTCGTATTGCTCATATCCATAAGCCCTTATTACTTCATGAATATTTTCATAGATCCCTTCGCAGTAATCGTTCTCCATTGCTTCAGAAGCTGTCATAGTAAGCACCTTCCCTGAATCACTAACACCGGGGACATATACATCCGGGTCCACCATGGCTTCAGCTATATCAGGATCGCGACCTGTGGCTTCGGCTGTGGAGCGCATTGTTGAACGCATATACGACTGGTACTTATCCGGAGCTGCTTCCTGGCTCTGGGTTACCACTGTGCTGGCACCGATATTACCTCCCTTCCTCATGTAGATGCTGTCGCAGGCAATGGAAATCAATGCGCCTGCTGAAGCCGCGTTATTATCAATAAATACAATTACAGGGATATTGGTGTTCAGGATTTTTGTTCGCATGGAATCGGCTGTTTCTACCAATCCGCCATAGGTATTCATATGCAACAAAATAAGATCGGCTTCACTCTTATGTGCATCATCAAAGCTTTTCTGCATCATCCGCCAAACAGGGGGCGCGATTTGCTCCTTAATATCAACCACGTAAACCAGCTTCTCTCCTTCTTCCAGCCCAGGCACATTTTCTTTGCCTTGTGAATCAGCCTCCTGCGCACTAAAAGAAATAGCGGAAAACAGCAGTAAAGTAACAAATAAAATATTTTTCATTTTTTATCTATTTATCAGACTTTTACTTTTTTAATGGCATCGATAATGGTTCCGTCCACCCATTTAACCACGGCAACAATTTCATCTTCCAGTTCGGGCGCCTGTGGTATCCCGCATATCTCCTCAGCTTCGGCTTTCAGCTCTTCTATAGATTTTATGGGCAGGCCTGAATCCTTAACTTTTTCAAGCAGATCAGCGCGTTTGGGATTAATAGCGATTCCCCGTTCGGTAACGATCACATCAATCAGATCGCCTGGTCCGCAAAGCGTGGTAACTTTATCACGGATAACCGGAATGCGGTCGCGAAACAACGGAACAGGAAGGATGGTGGTGCGGGCAAACAGGCAGTTTTGCCAGCCGCCGATACCGTGTAGCATATAACCATCAGAATGCGTTACCACATTTGCATTAAAATCCAGATCAACCTCTGTAGCACCAAGCATCACCACATCCACCATGGAAGCAAAATTTCCCTTGCTGTGATAATTATAGCTGGTAAACGGGCTTGTGTTAACATGGTTAGGATTTTCCCTCATGGAGCGAACTCCCTCCAGGTCGAAGGTTTGCCCATCCAGAATATAATCAGCCTGACCATCTTCCAGCATTTTCACCGGATATTTGTTGGAACCGGCACGGATGAAACGTGCACGGATATTTCGCTCGCGCATCATTTTAGCAAAGAAATTGCCCACTGCCAGCGAAGTGCCTCCTGCACCCGACTGGAATGAAAAACCATCCCGTATTATGCCGGCTGCATCACAGAAGTTTGCTGTTAACTCGGCTATCCGCAGGCGGTCGGGGCTTTTGGTTATGCGAGTGGTACCTGAAATGATTTTCTCCGGTATCCCGATTTTGTCCACCTCCACAGTGTAGTCCACCCAGTTTCCGTGGATTTGCCAGGGAATGCATGGAAAGTCTATCATATTATCAGTAACCACTATCACCTTGTCGGCATGCTGTGCATCTGCCAGGGCAAATCCAAGCAGGCCACAGGCAGCATCGCCGTTCACTCCGTTTGCATTACCAAAAGGGTCTGCTTCAGGAGCTGCAATAACAGCAATATCAATATGAACCTCACCATCCTGAACAGACTGATAGCGCCCGCCATGCGACCGCAGCACCCCCACTCCTTTCATTCCGCCTTCAGAAGCGAGTTTTCCCAAAGGGCCATTCATACTGCCTTCTATGCGGTTTATCACTCCGCTTTTCAAGTGCTCCAGGATAGGTTCATGGCATGGAAACGAAGCTGAAGGAAACCAGCGAAGGTTTTTCACACCCATTTCTGCGGCAATGTCAAAAATCTGATTGGCAATAACATCTCCATTCCTGAAATGATGATGAGTGGAAATGGTCATCCCATCCTTCAGTCCTGCTTTTTCAAGTGCTTCTTTTAGCGAAGCTAACCGCTTGTCACCATCATCAGGATAATCAGCGCAGGTAGGTATAGGCGGACCGTACTTATTACCTGTTGGCCTGAATTTCCCCACTCCCTGAAAAGCCACATGCTTTTCACCATTAATTTCTTCCGGGACAATTCTTCCCGCTGCATTCTTAACCAGCTTATCGTATTTCTTTGTCATAGGGTCTTTTTTTATGCATTCATCCAGTTTTTATCCAGCAGGCCTGTTTTCACGGCCACATCAATCTGTCGCTGAGCGCGCTTCACCACAG
>JBEPXQ010000299.1:0-3581 GCA_041641835.1 Bacteroidales bacterium | reverse complement strand
ATCAGCTATGAATTACCCGTAAAAAAAGAGAAAGACAAAAAAAACCGCCTGAAGAAATAATCTCCAGGCGGTTCCTTCATAAAACATTAATCACCAAACCTGTTCAGTAAGTTCCAGAAAACGCTTATATTGAATGGCAGCCATGCTGGTGGCATTTAATGCACCATGCTGATGGCTGATCATTGATACCTTGGCTGCTGTTTCAGCATCAGGTGCTTCATAAATATCAAGAAAATCATAATCACCCAGCAGTGCATAATGCTCTTTAAATTTTACTTCCGGACATTTTTCCTTTACGCTTTCCAACCAGGCTCTGCCATGTTGTTCGCGTTTCTGCATTTGTTTCAGGAGTTCAGGAGATAATTTCGTTAATAGAATATAAGTTTGCATAATCTATGTTTTTTGGTTTGCCTAAATATACGCAATTTCATAGCCGAATTCAACTAATCAGCATAACAATTTATGTCGAACTTTTATACACCTGCAGATGTTCCTGTAAATGAAGAAACTTTTTATACTGACCGTTCTAAATAAATATTTACACTATGAATATATTACGTATCATACTTGCCATCATTCTCCCCCCGCTTGGAGTTTATGTTACCACTGGATTAAACCGCGACTTCTGGATCAATGTACTTCTTACTATTCTTGGCTTTCTGCCAGGCATTATACATGCTGTTTGGATAATTGCCAAACATGATCCACGATGAATGTTTTCCAGATCATACTGCTGACCCTTTCTGCATTGGTTATAGTTGCTACTATTGCGCCACTTATTCGGCTCAGGGTCTGGTGGATCAGAGTATTTGATTTCCCCAGGCCTCAGATTTTCTTTTTAGGACTGATACTGTTTATTCTAAATTTCATCTTTATTGATATAACAACTTACCTCTTTGTTTTGCAACCACTGCTTCTTATTAGTATGGGTATGCAGTTTTATAAGTTATACTATTACAGTCCCATAAAAAACAAGTTGATAAAAAACTCGACTACCGATGACAGGGAAAGAAATATTTCCATTATTATCAGCAACGTATTGATGACCAACCGTGACAGTGCAAAGCTAATAAGCCTTGTTGATGAATACCAGCCAGATATTTTGCTAACGCTGGAATCGGACAAATGGTGGGAAAACGAATTAAGACTCCTGGAGGAAAAATACAGGAGAAACCTGAAAATACCTTTGGATAATCTTTACGGGCTGCACCTTTACTCGCGACTGGAGCTGGTGGAGCCACAAGTTAAATACCTCATTAAGGATGACATACCTTCTATAGAGACAAGGGTTAAACTTCGTTCGGGTGAGGAAATTAAACTATACTGTATGCATCCTATGCCTCCCAGTCCCACAGAATATCCCACTTCGCTGGAAAAGAATGCGGAATTAATGCTGGTTGCACGCAAGATCAACAAAAATAACCGATCCACATTGGTAATCGGGGATTTCAATGATGTTCCGTGGTCGAAAGCCGCACTCACATTCAGGAGGATCAGCAGGTTGATCGATGTCAGAACAGGTCGGGGACCCTATAATACCTTTAACGCTAAAATTCCTCTCTTACGTTTTCCCCTGGATCAAATTTTTGCCAGTGAGGATTTTAAGCTGAATAAGCTAAAGGTACTTCCGGGAATCGGTTCTGACCACTTCCCGGTATATTGCAGCTTGCAATATCACCCACCAGCCCAAAAACACCAGGACGGGCCTGAGCCCGAAGCTGGAGACCAGGAGTTTATCAATGAAGAAATTCATGATGGCAAACGGCAGGTTTAACGATTTACGAATTGTTTATGCTTTTCGCTTGAAACTAAGTTGCTGATAGCGTCATACTTTTAGAGCAGAACGCAGAGCGCTTGGTAAAGCAAAACAGCTCCCATGCCTGGTGCAAGAGAGCTGCTTTATATTGTAGTTAGCTACAGCTGACAATCAGAATGTATTAATTTCCTTCAGCAGTCTTACGGGCTCCTTCAATAGGTCTGGTTTTTTATCCACATGTATCATAGCTGAAACCGACATGTCTGTTCCTGTCCATTTTCCCACACCATTTTCTCCGGTTTGCTTCACTATTAAAACAGGACCGAATTTCACGGTAAGCTCAGGAATGCTTTGGGCACTGTCTTTGAACTTTTGAACAGCTTCTCTTAGCGATTCCCGCACCTCCTTTGGCTTGCAGAAAGCTTTCTCCACCTCTGCCGTGGAGCTGTAAACCTCCTTCATTGTCATGGGTGATTTGGAAATCCCCATTCGTTGATTTTCGTTTTGCGGTTTCTTATCAGGATGATAAAAGATGAAACCGGCTTCATCAAGTATGTTAAGCATTTCATCATGCGCCACTGTTAAAATATCTTCGTTATCTGTGTTGAAATAAGCATACACAGGCAGGTGGCGATTCAATGAACGCTTTTTATAAAACGTATTAATGGAATTAAAGGAGATATATTCATTGAAAGCATTCTGAAGAATATAAATCTGATCCTTTAAATGGCGGATTTCCATTTGATATTCACCAGTAGCTTCATTGAGTTTGTTTTCATAATACTGATAGAACTGCTTCATATAATGATTCTTTGGTCCGGCCGCTACCAGACGCTTGCCTTCATCAGTATCAGTGAAATTCTCAAAATTCTCAATAAATTGTTCAGCCAGTGTCTGTGCCTGTTTATCCCAGGCCTTGGGATATTTCCATGTATTCCTGGGGTTCAGAATGGCCGGATCAACGCCCTCCACATTTTTCGGGATATTCAGGCCGAAGATAGGTAGTTCTTCATAGTCTTCCTCATCAATAGAACCGTTGAGGATTGCTTTGATGATATTCCTGGTTGAGGGAAGGTCGATCCGGTGTCCGACTCCATAGGCACCACCTGTCCAGCCTGTGTTCACCAGGTAGGCCGTAGCTCCGTGCTCGCGCATTTTTTCAGCCAGGGCTTTGGCATAAACCGTTGGGTGCAGCAGCAAAAATGCTGCTCCGAAAGCAGAAGAGAATGTAGGCAGAGGTTCCTTGATGCCGCGCTCGGTTCCGGCAAGCTTGGCAGTGTATCCGCTCATAAAATAATACTTTGCCTGATCCTCGGTAAGACGGCTCACGGGCGGTAAAATCCCGAAGGCATCAGCAGTGAGGAAAATCACCTTTTTAGGATGCGGTCCTTTGGACACTGGTCGCACAATATTCTCGATATGCTGAATGGGATACGAAACCCTGGTGTTTTCTGTTTTCGAGGCATCTGTAAAATCTATGGCACCAGTCTGCTCGTCATATACCACATTTTCCAGCAGGGCATCACGCCTGATAGCGTTGTAGATATCCGGTTCTTTTTCCTTGCTCAGGTTTATGCACTTGGCATAGCATCCGCCTTCAAAGTTGAATACGCCTTCATCATCCCAGCCATGTTCGTCGTCACCAATTAGATATCTTTCCGGGTCAGCTGACAGGGTGGTTTTTCCTGTACCTGATAATCCGAAGAAAATAGCTGTATCACCATTTTTGCCCATGTTGGCTGAACAATGCATGGCAGCAATACCCTTAAGCGGCAGAAAATAGTTCATGATGGAAAAGAACCCCTTCTTAATTTCACCACCATAC
>JBEPXQ010000298.1:0-3583 GCA_041641835.1 Bacteroidales bacterium | reverse complement strand
TGCCTGTCATAAAGCGATTGTTCATCAGGCTAATATTTTCAGCATGGTTTTTCATCACCAGAGCCCTTGAGAATCCTGAGCCAAGAGCTTCAAAGGTCATATCTTTAAACACTATATTCGAAGTACCATCCAGCTCCACCAGGTAATTATCCGGGGCACCCAGTGCATTATATTGCATTATTACCGATGAGGAGTCACTGGTAGAAGATTGAAAGGTAATGGTATTAGTAGCAGATGAGCCATTGATAGCGGGAAGGCTTATCTGTTCGGTATAGGTACCGGGTTCTATGTTGAAGGTAACCGGCCCGCTGATGCCGCATTGTGATAAAGCGAGCGCAGCATCAGCTATGGTATTAAAATCAGGTGTGGTACCTCCAATGGTGTAGGTTCCGCTTAGTACATTGGCACATCCATAGAAAGATAAGTGCATGGTATCGTTTGAAATATTTAAATCAATCGCATTGTTTGGGTTGGATGTCCATATTTTCAGGTCATGAGGCCCCTGTCCAACAGAAATATTACCAATAGTAAGGTCATTAGAAGACGAATCAGTAGCGAGATTACCTGTCCAGTTATACGTACTTTGACTTAATCCATCTATCGTCCAATTCACATCTGCAGATGTAAGATTAATAGATGCAAAGTTTTTAATTTTAACTTTAACATCAAAATTAGAATTAGCAACAACACCTCCTGTTGGGTTGGCTATTTGCGCAACACCTGCATCGGTGGATAATCCTTGATTCACTTCTGCAACGACCACATGATCAACAGACATATCACTATAATAATTTGCTCCCGTAGTACCCACAAAGCGAACTTTAGCCACGTTATTTTTATAAGCTGCCAGGTTCACTGTATCTCTTGTCCATGGATCAGTATAAGAAGTATGTTGCTGCCCTGTATTTGTCCATACTAATTGCCAGCCAGTACCATCAAAAACTTCAACATTTAAAGTTCCCATAGTAGAGCCATACATGTGATAGGAAAAAATCAAAAGTGGGGCTGTATGATTACTGATATCAAATTCTGGTGAAGTTATAGTCCCTGTTACATTAGGAAAGTTAGGCGAACTAGCTTCTGTAAATACATATCCAGTGCCTTCATAAGGTCCACTGGGCCCAGTATCTGATGACACGGTCTGCCCGTCTTCATATTCCCAGAGCGACCCTGTATTTGTCCAGCCTGGTGCGGTCCAGATTTGTCCAATAGTTCCGGAATTAAACCTTTCTTCCAACGCTATGTTTTTTAAGTCCCTATCTACATAATGGAGGTAATAGGTATTATTGGATGTTGAGGATATATTCCCAACAGTAGCCATATCAACAGCTTCCACAAAATATGTTACGGTACGTCCGAAGCCAACAAATGGAATATCACCTTTAAAAATATTACCTGATATATTCGTCATACCAATAGTATCAGTCAGAGCTCCATTAATATAATAAACAATATAGGCAGTATCTATACCGGAATTGTCAGTAATATCAGCCTGAATGGTAATGGGTAGTGAATAATATACCGTATCCGGCGGGAGAGGTGGAATAAGCGTTATCACCGGTGGCACAAGCTCCGAAGGAGAAGCTGTAATATCGATATTGTCTAAAAACCAACCGTAATTATTGTTACTCGTGGCCACGCCGTTTTTATCAATTAAACTGAACCTTACTGTTACATTAGCACTGTTGGCAGCAATTGCTGACAGATTAAAAGTTTCATGTTTCCACCAGCTGTTATCGGGCACTGCCAGTGGCATACCACTCTTCCAGGCAGAGGAATAGGAAAGCACGTTAAATACATTCCCGTTATCACCAAATTTTGTGGATGCACCCATGTAATGCGTCGTATCCAGTTTTGTCCAGGTAATTCCTCCATCAGAAGACACCTCTATGATAGCTTGATCAAATACTTCTATCTTACAGATATGATCAAAATTAAGAACTACAAAGGCATTACCCACCGTGCTTATAGCGTTGGTGGTAAGTGTTAAGGTGTCATATGGAGTGCATACGGCCGAATCGGAACGCATTCCACCGGCATAAAGATCGGTGGATATGGCCCAGGTATTTTGAATACCGGATGTGTCCGAAGAATAAGCAGTGACACTGTCTGCCCCTGATGGTAATTCAAAGTCTTCATGGAAAGCCAGACTTTGGGCTCCCAATAAGCCGGATACCATAATTCCGAGAAGAGAGAGTAAAAGTTTCCTCATAATTTGATGTATTTGTTTATAAATTTTGCTGCGATTAAGATAATAATGGCTGTAAATATAAGAAGAAGATGTTCCTGAAGGAAGTATTTCCGATGTTAATTTTTGAGTTTCAGACCCCTCGCAAAATGCTACATATTTAATTACTTTCCATTTAAAAAAAGCTTTTTTCTTGATTAGCTTTTATAAAATGTAGCTTTGCTAATATTTTTCATAATAAAAAACAAATTTTGCTATATTCTTTAATTGGCAAAATAATACAGGCAATATGCTGAAGCCCTGAATTGATCATTTTTAAGCTGTTGAAATATGTTGCACTGTATATAAAATGGATTCCATTTTATATACAGCATATTTCATTATATGGACTCACCTCCCCTTTCCGCTGATTTTGTGTTTTTTATATTTTTCATGCAACATCACTAAACCAAATCATTCTAAATATTTAAGAATCTTCGTATTTAAAATGATTCTATGTAATAACTATAAGAAGGCAGAAACGGAAGGAGTATTTGGGAGAAAAGTAATTTAGGTGACAACCTGAAGGCCGGTTCAGCTATAATTCAAGGCGTATGATAATAAATATAGGGGCCAGGTGCTAAATGGGGCGCTACCTAACGACTTTCTTATAAAATATTATCTTAGGGACAAATGTATTATTATAATTATAATAAGTTAAGGCAAACCACCCCCTAGTGTGACTAATATAGTTTAGCTCAAATCCATATTCTTTTTGAGGAGTATTTTCTTTAATGTATAATGAATAACAATTATCCAAATCTTTAACTATGCTATCTGTGCATGAAAACAAGCTATCTTCATAAAATGCAAAATGCGTACTTATCTTATCAATTGTACATATTTCAACATAAAGAGTATCACCAACTCCTAAATTATGAAGCTTAAATTCTTCTTTCAACTCTGTGATAAATATATTTATTAAGTATTTATCACTTAGATTAACCCCACTATCATCCTGCCCCCTGGCAGTCAGACATATGCAAAAACAACTTATAATCAAAATATTTTTCATTGGGTTATTGGTTTTAATGGTTGGCTTGGGATTTCATCTATAGTCCTACCATGTTGACCAGCTCCTGTATCCAGATTATTCCCTTCTGATTCCATTAAAGTATTTGTATATTGAATTGCCCAATCTGATTGCCCCTGTCTTGTCATCTCGTTAAAATCAACTCCGATAAATTGACCTGCGGGACTATTCCGAAGCTGTGTCCGCCTTTGACTGAGCTTGCTTATCTCAAAGAACACAGCCACTAATTTACAAAGAAAATTTTAATGGGAAAGCTTAATTAATGAGAGCAGTTTTCATTTGAAACATTGAGTCCGGTCTAAAAAGTCTCATTTAATTTTTAG
>JBEPXQ010000297.1:0-3602 GCA_041641835.1 Bacteroidales bacterium | reverse complement strand
GCGTACCGCTTGGTCAGTAAATGGGATTTGCCTATTTTTACCTGTCCAAAATAAGCGTATAATTCCGAACTGATGCTGAAGTAAAAATCCGGCATTAAAAAAACACAGAGATATTATGAAGTATGATGTTATAGTAATAGGTAGCGGGCCGGGTGGCTATGTAGCTGCCATACGCTCCTCGCAATTGGGATTGAAAACTGCGGTTGTTGAAAAAGAATCTGTAGGCGGAGTTTGCCTTAACTGGGGATGCATCCCTACCAAAGCGCTGCTCAAAAGCGCCCAGGTTTATAAGTATGTCTCCCATTCCATAGATTACGGCGTTAAGATTGAAGGTGAGGTAAAACCTCATTTTGAAGGAATGATAGACCGTAGCCGTGAGGTTGCAAAAAGCATGAATAAAGGAGTGAAATATCTCTTCAAAAAAAATAAAATTGATCTTTTGGAAGGCCATGCCACTTTAAAAGAAGGCCCTAAAGTTGAAGTTAAAGATAAAGATGGCAAGTCTGAGGACTATGAAGCCAAACATGTTATCATCGCCACCGGGGCCCGTTCACGCGAACTGGAAGGTATGAAGCAGGATGGCAAGAAGATCATCGGATATCGTGAAGCCATGACACTGAAAGAGCAACCTGAATCTATGGTTGTGGTTGGTTCCGGCGCCATCGGATCAGAATTTGCACACTTTTATAATACCCTGGGCACTAAAGTTACCCTCATTGAATATCTGCCAAACATCCTGCCGGTGGAAGACGAGGAAGCATCCAAACAACTGGCCCGCAGCTTTAAGAAAAACAAAATGAAAGTGATGACCGGAGCTAAAGTTTCGGAAGTGGATACTTCAGGCGATAAATGCAAGGTGAAAGTTGAAAGCAAAAAAGGCGAAGAAGAAATTGAAGCCGACATTGTACTTTCTGCCGTTGGCATAAAATCTAATATTGAAGACCTGGGACTTGAAGACCTTGGAATTAAAACAGAGAAAGATAAAATTACGGTGGATGAATTCTACCGCACCAATGTGGACGGATTTTATGCCATTGGTGATGTAATCCCGGGTCCAGCACTTGCACACGTGGCTTCGCACGAAGGTATAATATGCGTGGAGAAAATTGCCGGGCAGGAGCCAGAGCCTATGGATTATAACAATATCCCAGGCTGCACCTACACAGTGCCTGAGGTTGCCTCCGTTGGTTACACGGAAAAACAGGCAAAAGAAAAAGGCTATGACATCAAGGTTGGGAAGTTTCCCTTTTCAGCATCCGGCAAAGCAAAAGCATCAGGTGCACCCGATGGTTTCGTAAAGGTGATTTTTGATGCCAAATACGGCGAATGGCTGGGAGCCCACATGGTTGGTGAAAATGTTACCGAGCTCATCACCGAGGCTGTAGTAGCCCGCAAGCTGGAAACTACCGGACATGAGATCATCAAGGCGGTGCATCCCCACCCCACCCTTTCCGAGGCTGTGATGGAAGCCGTTGCCGCTGCCTATGATGAGGTGATCCATATTTAAAAATCATTCAGAATCTCATATTTCTGCACCGGTTTGCCCAGTGGGTAAACCGGTGCATTTTTTTATGATTTGACGCGGTTCTGAAACAAATTTCCGGGAATTATTTCATATTTTTATATGCTTGAAAAAAGGCTGAAATCATGAATATTATACCAACAGACATAACAGATCTTTACGTAGTCGAACCTCAGGTTTTCAAAGATAAAAGAGGATATTTCTTCGAGGCCCATAACCAGAAGAAATTAAAAGATGCAGGACTTGATCTGACTTTTGTCCAGGACAATGAGTCGAAATCGCAAAAAGGGGTTTTGCGTGGATTACATTTTCAGAAGCCACCTTATGCACAGGGTAAGATGGTAAGAGTGATAAAGGGAAAAGTGCTGGATGTGGCGGTGGATATACGAAAAGGCAGCCCAACCTATGGAAAGTATCACGCTGTGGAGATCAGCGAGAAAAACAAAAGAATGTTCTGGATTCCACCGGGATTTGCACATGGTTTCGCCACACTGGAAGATGAAACCATCTTCTTTTATAAATGTACCAATTATTACAACAGGGAATCCGAAGGAAGCATTCTGTGGAATGATCCTGACCTTAATATCGACTGGCAGGTAGAAAATCCGGTATTATCTGAAAAAGATATAAGCTCACCACGGTTTTCTCAGCTGGATTCTCCATTTGTCTATTAATATCATCAAAAGCAACCAAACATTATGAAACTTAAACGCTGGCTTTTAATTCCTGCACTTATCCTTTCAGGAGCGGCACTGATCTATCTTTTTTCCAACTCCACCGAAAAAAACGACAAAATAACAGAAGATGAATACCGCAGAGCCTTTCATCGCCATTACAAAATATTTGCGGCACAGATGCCGGCCAATTTAAATTTTGCCGGCGAAAAAGTACCGCTCAACCGCTTTGATGTGAGGGAAGGCCTTGATCGCGAACTGCTGGTGAATTCCTACTGGCACTCCAACACACAATTGATGTTCAAAAGGGCTTTCCGCTATTTCCCTGTAATTGATTCTGTGTTAAAAGCCAACAACATTCCTGATGACTTCCGTTACCTGGCCATGATTGAGAGCGGATTGCAAAATGTGGTGTCACCGGCCGGAGCCTCAGGATTCTGGCAGATCATGAAAAGCACAGGCATAGATTATGGACTTGAGATCAACCACCAGGTGGACGAGCGTTATCATCTGATAAAAGCTACTGAGGCAGCCTGTAGGTATCTGCAGGAAGCTAAAGAGCGATTTGGTTCCTGGACACTTGCCGCCGCTTCGTATAACATGGGACGTGGCGCAACCGCCAGGGAGCTCAACGAGCAGCAGGTGGATAACTACTATGATATGTACCTGAATCCTGAAACGGCCAGGTACGTGTTCCGGATACTGGCTGTGAAAACCATCTATGAAAAACCCACGCATTACGGATTCTATTTCAGAAAAAAAGATTTTTATCCACCCCTTATCACCAAAACTGTTGAAACAAGCCAATCGAATATCAACCTGGTGGAGTTTGCCACAACCCATGGCATGCCCTATAAAATCCTGAAACTGCTAAATCCATGGCTGCGTTCTGACAGGCTCTCTAATCCGCGAGGAAATACATACCAAATCACTGTGCCGGCTGAAAACGGTTTGCTGTACAGCACCATAATGAACCCTTTTGAAGATGACCAGCTAATCTTTAATGATACACTTCTTATAAAACAAATTTATTAAACCGGCGTTTCCCTCAGGAGAGTAAATTAACATGAAGGAAGAATTTGTAAAGATTGATAAAGAACTTGGTGAAGATTTCCAGGATACATACGAGTATGATAATGTGCTGCGTATTCTTGGTGCCCGTGAACATAACCTCAAAAATATAGACCTGGAGATTCCCCGCAATAAGCTTAGTGTTATCACAGGCCTAAGTGGCAGCGGTAAATCTTCACTGGCTTTTGACACCATATATGCAGAGGGACAGCGCCGCTATATGGAGACCTTTTCAGCTTATGCACGGCAGTTTATAGGCAGCCTGGAGCGCCCTGACGTGGACAAGATCACAGGGCTGAGCCCGGTAATTTCCATCGAGCAGAAAACCACCAGTA
>JBEPXQ010000296.1:0-3607 GCA_041641835.1 Bacteroidales bacterium | reverse complement strand
GGCACAAAAGGGGGCAGTTTAGTATCAACAACTGTAGGTTGGGATAAGCAAATTTCAAAATGCGGAGGTTAATGCTGCGCTGGCTCTGTATTAGCTTTGCTATGCGCTGACAGCTTGACCGCAGGCTGAACCCATCTGTTATATAATTAGACAAAAGCTTTTGCGATCAGCGCAACCTTAACCTTGCATCTTTATTTAGTTACCCATCAGTGATTCTGCTCGTATTCATCTCTATTGTGGACAGTAATTTTAGAAAAGTTAACAAGTTTGCTCAGGCCGCGGTACGACCCTTTCATTGTGTAGGTTTCCCCAACCTTAAATTCCTCTTTGTAGGGCAGGTTGGTACCCAAAACGGCCCAGCCATCCAGAGGCTGATTGTCACCATCGTAAAACTTCAGGTAACTGAAAAGATGACGCTGCGAATTGCCGTATTTGCTCTTTATTTCCTCCTCAACGCGGATACTTGCTTCCAGTGAAATAGCATCAAAAGTTACACCACTCACTTTTATGTCTTCTATTACAAAGCGGGGATCGCCCTTGTATTCGAATGGCAATGATTCCAGCTGTGTTTCATTAAATGCCAATTCCAGCTCCTGATCTGCTTCATCCTCCAGCAGCTCCAACTCCTTATCCAGCTTAAAAACTTTTTCCAGGTCCGTGTTTTCCTTAATTTTGGCTTCTTTTTCCAATATGTCCTCAGCATAATTTGCTGCCATCCCGGGTAGGGCTCCCAGATATTGGTTTTCGGCGACTTTTCTTCCGCAAGCTGACAGAATGATCAGCAGAGCGGCCACAAATGTAAAATTTCGTGTTTTCATAAAACATGGTTTTTTGATTATCAGTACGAAATTACTGCTGTTTTCTTTTGAAGCCGCGTGCACCGTGGCCTGATTTATAAATCAGGACAATACTACTATAGGGTGATGGAAATCAGTCTTGCATCTGATTGTTGTCATTTCTTCTGACTTCGCGCAAGTAAGCTGATGGGGTCATACCGGTGAACTTTTTAAATGCTGATTGGAAAGCTGATTTGCTGTGGAATCCGCTCTCTTTGGCTATGGCTTCTATGGTGAGTACCCTGGCATTTTCAGTGCTTAGCAGCCGCTGCACTTCCTCCACACGGTATTTATTGATAAGATTGTTGAAGTTGAGGTTAAAGTTCTTGTTGATGACACGGGACAAATACGAAGTGTTGGTCTCCAGTATTTCTGCCACCTCTTTCTGGCTGATCTGCGGTTTAAGGTAGATTTTTTGTTCATCCAGAAGCTTGTACAGCCCTGCCAGAATATTTTCTTCACCGGTAATCACCTGTTCGCTTTTGGTTTCCAGCTTTTCCAGTTCCTGCTTCCGGGCGGCTCTTTCCGCTTTAATCAGCTCGCGGTTTTTTCGCACCAGGTTTTTATATGATCGTTGCTTTTGCCTGTATTGTATCCAGATGAGCATAATCATGATCAAAAGGATAATTCCGCTGCTAACCAGCAGGATGATCGTTTGCCGTTGCTGTCTCAGGGTGCGGTTTTTCAGCAGTTGTTCCTTTCGCAGCAGGTTGATCTTGTGTGCCTGTTCGCTTAGATTAAAGCGGGCATCCATTTCAGCCAGCAGTTTGTTGGTTTCTTGTGTATAAAGCGAGTCTTTGTATGCATCATACCTCAGCCGGTAATCCAGTGCTTTGTCCAGGTTTCCCAGGCTGTAATAAACCTCTGATAATAGTTCCGCGGCATCCCTGAGCAATACCACAGCGTTTATGCTATCGGCTTTCTGATAAGCCAGCTCGCCATGCTCGCGGGCCTGCCTGTACTGTTTTTTCTGGTTATTGGCTTTAGAAATGTGCAGATATGTATTGGCTATCTCATATTTGCTGCCGCTTGATCTAAACAAAGTTAGCGCCTTATCAAAATAGCTCAGTGCATTATCGGGTTCTTCCATCAGGGTGTATATATTCCCGATGTTCAGGTATTTTATCCCGATGCTGATTTTCTTGTCCAGCATTTTTGCGAGTTCCAGTGCTTGCTGGTGGTACGCCAGTGCCTTTTCCAGTTCTCCCCGGCTTTTATAAACTGAAGCGATATTGCCCAGGGTTACTTCCATCTGAGACGTCATATCATGAGCTTCCATCTTCTGGTAAGCTCTGTCGAAATATTCCAGTGCTTCATCATAACGTTCCAGGGCAAACAAAACCCCACCGATATTTGACAGGTCGATAGCGGCATCCATTTCCAAACCGGCTGTGGTATCGATTTTCAGGGCTGTGAAATAATGATCCAGCGCCATCTTCAGGTTGCCGTTCTTTTTCATAGCAACACCAAGATTGGTGTGAGCCGAACTAATGAAATTGGGTGGAAGTTCAACCGAGTCCGCCATTTCCAGTATCCTGCGATACTGCAGTATGGCATCAGTGTAATTTCCTTTTTTAAGATGAACCTGCGCGAGCCCGGACATAACAGCGAAGATGCCCTCGGCATGGCCGGTTTCTTTAACAAGGGGTAATGTTTTTCTGAAATAGAACAGCGCGCTGTCCAGCTCGCCAAGCTGCATATTTATTAAACCGAAGTCATTATAAACCTTCGCAATTTCATCCTGTTCTTTTGCTTTTTGATATTGTCGTAGTGCTTTTCTGCCATAGGAAAACACGAGCCTGAAGCTGTCCTGGAAGTAATAAAAATCAGAGATATTGTACCAGGCATTTCCGGCCTGTAGATGATTATCACGGCTTTGGGCAAGTTCCAGTGCTATGTGGGCGTAGTGCAAGGTTGAATCAGCCTGTCCGGATTCAAGGAATTTGCGGGCCAGCTTATTGGCCAGCTCAGGGTCTTTCCTGTTTTTCTGAAACGCCTGTCTCAGGCTGTCAAGGCTGGCGGCTCCAATCCCGCTGATAAAAAAGAATGCCAGTATGAATATGATGACTTTGCGCATAACTTCGATAAAAGGCACGAAGTTACAAATATCTGAGCAAAAGAGATAGTGAGGTGGTGAGATGGCGAGATGGGAAGGTAGTAAGATGGTGAGATAGTGAGATGGTGAGCAAGGGTTGCCAACCGCGAGCGTTGTTTTGTGAATAATGGATTTTTCTTTTTAAAAATAGTTATCTAGATTAACAGAAGTTATTTCCCTTCTCGACAAGAGCGAGGGGGTGGAAACCCTGGATTGTTATCTGTTGAGGGTGCGTTGAGACTGAGGGAACAGATAGCTATCAGGGTAAGAGGGCTGAGAGATAGGTGTCGGAGATAATGGAATTGTGAAATAGTGAGGTGGTGAGGTGATGATGGTGAGATGGTGTGTCAATGGTTAGGTGATCAGGGTGTTGGCTAATGAGAAAGGCAGGTTGTTGGGGGAGCCCGCGGCCCGGCGGAGGCGGAAATCCTTTGGAAGCCAAAGCTTAGCTGCCATCCCATGGCAGAGCGGAGCGTAAGCGAGCTCCTGCTCATGGGATAGGGCAGCTTGCTTTGGCGACAAAGATTGCAGCCGCAGACGGATTAGCCGCCATACTAAAAGTATTCTCAGATTTAATATTTATATTTGAGAAGTCATTGAAATCCGCTTTTCATTATGAAGTTCGTAAGGCCAGGTTACCTGAAGCCATCGGGTGTAAAGCTGTATGTTGGTATTG
>JBEPXQ010000295.1:0-3616 GCA_041641835.1 Bacteroidales bacterium | reverse complement strand
TCGAGATACAGCAAACCATGCTCAATGCTGCGCGTATGCATCCCAATATCGAACTGGTGGAAGGGCATTTTGCCGTGGATATAATCACGCAACATCACCTGGGGGTGGAGGTAAACCGCCGCACGCAAGACATCACCTGCTATGGTGCCTATATCCTGAACCCTGAAAAGCAAAGTGTTTATACCGTACTGGCCAGATGTACGCTGGTGGCCACCGGTGGCGCCGGAAATATCTATAATTCCACCACCAATCCGCTGATCAATACCGGTGATGGCATTGCCATGGTTTTTCGCGCCAAGGGAATGGTAGAGAAGATGGAGTTCATACAGTTCCATCCTACAGCGCTATACAATCCCGGTGAGAGTCCGGCTTTCCTGATTACAGAGGCGCTGCGCGGCTTTGGCGGGATACTCCGCACCTGCAAGGGCGAAGCATTCATGGATAAATACGACAAGCGCGGATCACTGGCACCACGCGACATAGTAGCCCGCGCCATAGACAATGAAATGAAGGCCAGTGGTGACGACCACGTGTGCCTGGATTGCACGCATCTAAACAAAAACGAACTTATTCATCATTTCCCAGGAATTTACGCCAAGTGCATGAGCATCAACATCGATATCACAAAAGAGATGATCCCGGTAGTACCGGCAGCACATTACATGGTTGGCGGCATCAAGGTGGATAAAAACGGACAGTCATCCATTATGAACCTATATGCTACCGGCGAAAGTGCTTCAACAGGGCTGCACGGCGCCAACAGACTGGCATCCAATTCACTGCTGGAGTCGCTGGTGTTTTCACATCGCGCCAGCCAGATAGCTGCAGAAAAACTAAGGCAGATAAAATTTAACGAGGAAGTACCGGAATGGAATGCGGAAGGCACAACGCTAAATGAAGAGATGGTGCTGATTACGCAATCTATTAAGGAACTACAATCTATCATGAGTAATTACGTTGGTATTGTCCGTTCTGACCTTCGCCTGAAGAGGGCATTTGACCGGCTCGCGATTATTTATAAGGAAACTGAAGCACTTTATGAACGTTCGGTACTAACCGTGGAAATCTGCGAGCTGAGAAATATGATCAATGTGGCTTACCTGATTATCAAAATGGCCATGGAGCGCAAGGAAAGCCGCGGCCTGCACTATTCCATTGATTAC
Source organism: Bacteroidales bacterium (assembly GCA_041641835.1). Classification (GTDB taxonomy): domain Bacteria; phylum Bacteroidota; class Bacteroidia; order Bacteroidales; family PWNQ01; genus PWNQ01. The sequence goes on along the minus strand of JBEPXQ010000295.1, from coordinate 2,453 downwards.
CCGAAAGAGGCGCAATAACAGAACTATGATATAAAACATATTACCCAACACCGGTGTTAATTTAGAATTCCTAATTTTGCAGATTGATTACAAGCTTTACTATGATGAAAAATTTCAGAATAATTCCGTTTATAATACTGATGCTGTTGAGCTCAGGGCTGTATTCCCAGATACTGGAACCCGTAACATGGTCATTCGACACAAAGAAGGTGAGTGATGATGTGGTGGAACTGCAGCTGAAAGCCACTATGGATAAAGGCTGGCACCTCTATTCACAGGATGTACCCAAAGGCGGACCCATTGCCACTTCCTTTAACTTCGATGAAAGTGCTAACTACAGCCTTATTGGTGATACCAAAGAGCCAAAGGCCATTGAAGAGTATGATAAGAATTTTGAGATGGTACTGAAGTATTTCGATAATTCGGTAACGTTTCGCCAAAGGATAAAAGTAACTTCAGAAGAAGATTTTACCATTGAGGGAGAGCTGGAGTACATGTGCTGTAACGATGAAAGCTGCCTGCCCCCGGATTATGTGGATTTTTCTTTTGATATAGAAGGCGTGGAAGGCACACAACCACAGGAAACCCAGACTCCGGAAAGCGGTCAGCAAACAGAAGAGAAAGCGGATGCAGCCACTGAAGACACCGGCGATGATCCGGGTGAAGTTGTTCCGCAGGAAGAACTTATTAATTATGGCGACACTTCTGAAAAAGTAGTTACTACTGCAGAAGTGCCTGAGAAAAAACTCTGGGAACCCGTAGTTGACCAGGTGAAAGAATTTGAGACAGAAGGTAAAGATGAGAGTGCCCGCGCCTGGTGGGTGATCTTTTTCATGGGATTTGTTGGTGGTTTAATAGCCTTGCTCACACCCTGTGTATGGCCTATGATCCCCATGACAGTTTCCTTTTTCCTGAAGCGATCCGGGAACAGCCGCAGCAAAGGCATCCGCGATGCCGTGGTTTATGGCCTCGGGATCATTGTTATTTATGTGACTATCGGGCTGGGAATTACACTGGCATTTGGCGCAGATGCGCTTAATAACCTATCCACTAATGCTTTTTTCAATCTCTTGTTTTTCCTGCTGCTGGTGGTATTTGCCGTCGCGTTTTTTGGCGGATTCGAGCTTACACTGCCTTCTAAATGGACCAATGCCATGGACAGCCGCGCTGATAAAACCAGCGGACTACTCAGCATCTTTTTTATGGCCTTTACCCTGGCGCTGGTTTCTTTTTCCTGCACCGGACCTATCATCGGTACGTTGCTGGTGGAAGCTGCCGTTTCAGGAGCGCGCCTGGGGCCATTCATGGGGATGCTCGGCTTTTCAGTAGCACTGGCAGTACCCTTTACCATATTCGCGATATTCCCCTCGTGGCTGAATTCCATGCCCAAATCAGGGGGTTGGCTCAACTCCGTGAAGGTGGTGCTGGGCTTTTTGGAACTGGCGCTGGCATTCAAGTTCCTGTCAGTAGCCGACCTCTCCTACCACTGGGGCCTGCTGGACCGTGATGTATTCCTGGCCATCTGGATAGTGATATTCACACTGCTGGGATTATACCTGCTGGGGAAACTCCGCTTTCCTCACGACAGCGATATGAAGCGGATACCGGTGTTCAGCCTGTTCCTGGCCATAATTTCTCTCTCATTTGCTGTTTACATGGTGCCCGGCATGTGGGGCGCACCGGTGAAAGCCGTGGCTGCCTTTGCTCCACCTCCGCTCACTCAGGATTTCAGCTTATATGAATCGGAAGTGCATGCCGAGTTTACGGATTACGAGCAGGGAATGGAATATGCCAGGCAGGTGAACAAACCCGTTATCATCGACTTTACCGGCTGGGGCTGTGTGAATTGCCGGAAAATGGAAAATTCTGTATGGACAGATCCACGGGTAAAAGATATGCTGGAAAACGATTACGTGCTAATATCCCTGTATGTGGATGACAAGCAGAAGCTTCCTGAAAGTGAGATTATGACAGTAACAGAAAGCGGCAAAGAGCGGGAATTGAACACCGTTGGACGGAAATGGAGCTACCTGCAACGCGTGAAGTTCGGTACCAACTCCCAGCCTTTTTACGTTATCCTGGATCATCAGGGTAATCTGCTCATCAAGCCAAGGGCTTACGATAAAAGTGTAAAAGGATACGTGGAATGGCTGCATAAAGGCCTGAAAGAATTCAGACAGAAACAGAAAGACAATAACAAGCAGCCAATTCAGTAAGAAGAATCTGCTTCAGAATAAGATTATAATGACATTTTGAAAGGCCGCTTCCCAAAAGGAGCGGTCTTTTTTCTTACATTTCCATGATCTTTCATACTTTTGGACTTCAGAAAAACTGTTGTTTCTAATGAAGCTATCCAATAAGGTAATTCTGGGTATTATCATAGTGGTAGCGGCTGTGCTCCGCTTTTATGATTACGGGCATATCCCGTTTACTCATGATGAATTCAGCGCGGT
>JBEPXQ010000294.1:0-3618 GCA_041641835.1 Bacteroidales bacterium | reverse complement strand
GCTGCGTGAGCAGCTGGTGAAGCGATACCGCAAGGAAGGCTGCGATATTACAACCAATAACCTGGTGGTTTCCACGGCCTCGCAGCAAGCCCTTGACCTCCTGGGTAAAATCTTTATCAACCCGGGAGATAAGGTTATATGCGGCCTTCCCTCCTATTTGGGTGGACTATCAGCGTTCAAATCATACGGTGCTGAACTGGTGGGCATTCCATTTGATGATGGTGGCATGCGCAGCGATATGCTGGAAAAGAAGCTGCAGGAGCTGCAGGCAGAAAACCAACTGCCCAAATTCATCTATATAATACCCGATTTTCAGAACCCGGCAGGCATTACCATGCCAAAACAGCGTCGCGTAGAGATACTGGAAATCGCTAAAAAATATGATGTGCTGATAATGGAAGACAGCCCCTACCGCGAGGTCCGTTTTGAAGGCGAGCATCAGCCCATGATATACAGCCTGGATAATACCGGACACGTGATCACACTCGGCACCTTCTCCAAAACCCTGGCTCCCGGTTTCCGACTGGGATGGGTGATCGGACATGAAGACCTCATAGCCAAATATGTGCAGGCAAAGCAATCTGCCGACCTCTGCACCTCCACGCTTATTCAAAAGATAGCTGCACGCTATCTGGCTAAAGGCCTGATGGAAAAGAACCTTACAAAAACCGTGGACAGCTATCGTGAAAAGCGCGACCTGATGCTTAAAGGCTTCCGCGAGCATATGCCCGAGGGCGTCAGCTGGACAGAACCAGAAGGAGGATTGTTCTTGTTCCTTTACCTGCCGGATCATATGAACGCCACCGATCTGTTCTACAAAGCCGTGGAACGTAAAGTGGCTTTCGTGCAGGGTGAAGTTTTCCACTGTGATGGCAGCGGCAAAAACACCATGCGCATCAACTTTTCATACGTGGATAAAGAAAAAAACATCGAAGGTGTAAAACGCCTGGCTGAAGTGATCAGGGAAAATATGTAGAATTGACTCCACATTACAGCCTTGCCCCTTCATTTAGGTTTACTGCCATTGCAAATCACGGCTAAGCTCTCTCGCTTCTGCCTTTGAAATTTGATTTCAGGGATTTAGCCGTGATTTGCTATTTGTTGCCCGGGATTTTACTGCAAGCCTCTGCTTCCGGTGCTGATCAACAAAAAACGCTGACCGGGCACCTTTGCTTAAAAAAGCAGAAAAACCTGACAAAAAAACATTCACGGCTTTATGCTGTTTTTTTCAATTGATGCATGTTACTTCAGTCAGAACTGTTACTTTTGAATGCTTGTATCTTATGAATAAACCTGAATAATATCAGATGAAGAAATACTGGTATCTGCTTCTGTTTATGATCCTGTTGATTTTTTCCTGCCGGAAGGAAGCGGATGTTTCGTGGGATACCAACTGGTATGGCCCGGTGAGCCGTGGAACCATTAGCATGTCGCACCTTATTGATGACTCGCTCACTCAGGTGCAGAACAGTGAAGTGTGGCTGTCGTTTTCCAGGAATATCTACAGTCTGCAAAGTGATTCACTGGTGAGCATACCGGAGGATATCTGGCACACTTCCATTAAACTTCCTTTTACCCTCAATATATTACCGGGAAAAAAATTCCTGGACCAGACACGAGTGATGGATATAGAGGCTGGAAGTGCCGAGCTGACCGAGGTTTCCGTGGAGCAGGGAATTATTACCATTGAGCTGAAAAGCACTTATACCGAGCCTGTGGAATACACCTTTGAATTCCCGGATGTTACCCTTAATGGTCAGCCCTTGCTGATAAAAGAAGTGGTTCCGCCTACCACCTCCGGCACTCAATTACTCAGCAAGGACTACGATATAGACGGCTTTGTTTTTGACCTGACGGGAGAAAATAACGATCAGTATAATACAGCTTATTACTACCTTAAAGGGCGCACATTGGCCGATGCTGACACCCTGATCGTTACGCCACAGGACAGCTTTGCATTCGACATACGATTTAAAGAACTTAAACTAAATGGAATGCAAGGCTACTTTGGTCAACGACAGGTTGATTTTTATGACACTTCCAGTATAGAAATTCTCAACAGCATCAAATCAGGTCTGATAGATATTGATTCGGTGGATGCGCATTTCCGTGTTGAAAACGGAGTGGGTGCCGACCTGGCTTTTACCATAAACGAGCTGGCAAGCATCAACAGGGGCACCGGACAGGCAGTGCTGCTGCAGGATCCGGTAATCGGGACAAATATAAAGCTAAACAGGGCTGTTGAACAGGGTAACAGTATTAACCCTTCAGAAAAAATCATAGACCTGTCATCATCCAACATAGAAGAGTTTATAGAAAATCTTCCTGACAAAATCATCTATGATCTTTCACTGAAGCTGAATCCCATGGGAAATATTGCCCTGGGTAGTGATTTCTATGATTCTGATTATCCTCTGAAGATTGACTTTGAAATGAACATGCCGATGAAGATCGGTCTGGAAGATCTTATTTTCACAGAAAAACTGGAGCTGGACATCGCTGAGAATAACACACTTGGATCAGCAGAGCTGTCAATAATTTTTGATAACTATTTTCCCCTGCAGGCGGTAGTTGATTTATATACCGGCCCTATTGATGATCAGAAACGTTATAAGCTTATTACTGAAAATAATACCATCAGCGGAGGAGTTCCCGATTCTCAGGGCGTAGTAACATCTCCGGCTAAATCATCCATAGGTGTTGTGCTAAGCAAGGAAAACCTGGAAAAACTTAAGCTTTACGAAACCATCCATATGGAGGTGAAAATGGAAACCACCGGCCTGCAAACACTGCAGATTTACGAGCATTATAAAATTGATTACCAGATAACCGGAAATTTTTTATTGAGAGTGAATGCAGAATAAAACAACTTATATAACCCTGATTGTCACATTGCTTTTATGCGCGGGCAGACTTTCTGCACAGCATAAAATGCTTTTCAGCAGAAGCGACAGCATCCGCCTGGAGGCATCCTGGGATTTTATGATCGGTTCATCAAACCTCACCACAGAATTCCTGAAGGAAGTTTATTTTGATGGTTTTATTGAACAAGATGTGAAGCAAAATACGTTTAACAGGCTTGATGAACATGACAATATAGCCGGCATGCAAAGCATGACTTCTATTCGGTTTACTTTTCCCACCATTGACAGTAACTGGAGCTGGTCTGTAGAAACCGGCGGAGGACAATTCAGTGAGCTTTCCTTTACACGGTCTGCCTTTGATCTGGCTTTTTTTGGTAATGAGCAGAGCATAGGAAATAAATATCCTTTTGAAATTCAATATCGCAACTTTTTCTATCAGATTTTGCAGGGCGGAATCCATTACCACAACGGGCGACATGCAGCTGGCTTTGCAGTTGGCCCTGTCAGCGGCTCGTATTTGCTGGACATGGGCATCAGTAATGCTTCCATATTCACGGCAACTGATGGCAGTTACATTGATCTGCAGGGCGAAATAAGCATGCGCTGGAGTGATACCACCGAGAAACAGGACCTGTGGCGTGGCACGGGCATCGCGTTAGATGCCTGGTATGGCATGCAAACAAATGATCAACGGTTTTATGTAAAACTGGATAACTTCGGATACATTAACTTCAAAAATAATAATATTAAAGCT
>JBEPXQ010000293.1:0-3627 GCA_041641835.1 Bacteroidales bacterium | reverse complement strand
TTGGAACAACCAAATCCATCACTGTAGGTATAGGTGATAGTGTGCGCGCCTGCGCCTGCCAGGGCAGGATCGAAGCTATTGCCACTGATACCGGGCCCTGAGAAAATACCACCTGCAGGTGACCCGCTCAGTGTTACCACTGATGCATCTTCGCAATAATCAGAGGCGAGGCCGCTAATGCTTACATTGGGCAGGGCATGGACCGTTACATTGTGTACTGTACTGTCGTCACAACCACCGGCATTCATATAGTAATAAACGATGGTGTGGGTGCCTGTTCCTGCTACAGAAGGGTTGAAGCTTGTTCCTGATATTCCTGCTCCGGATAAAGTACCACCGGTTGGTGAAACAGCAAGGCTAACAGCAGCATCATTTACACAGTAATCATTATCCAATCCGGTGATGGAAGTTACCGGACTGGAAGATACGGTTGTGTTAGAGGTCGTGCTGTTGGAGCATCCATAAGAATCAGTATAGGTGTAAGTAATGGTGTGTGAGCCGGTTCCGGCAGCCACGGGGTCAAATGTATCAGCATTTACACCAGGACCGCTGAAGGTTCCGCCTGCAGGTGATCCGCTAAGGCTAACCGGCAGGTCATTATCACAATAATTACTGCCCAGTCCGCTCATGGTTACAATCGGCAATGCGTGAACAGTGATTGAAGCTGTGGCAGAATTACTACATCCATTTGCATCAGTATAATTATAGGTAATAATATGGGTACCTGTTCCTGCTGCTGACGGATCAAAACTACTTCCTGACACAGCTGTACCGCTGAAGGTTCCTCCTGCAGGATTGCCGCTAAGACTGACACTGGTTTCGTCAACACAAGCATCAGTAGGTGCATTTAATGTTACCGTGGGCAACGCATGTACATTAGTAGTTGCATCATCAGTGTTTGAGCATCCATATACATCGGTATAGGAATAGGTGATGGTATGGTTTCCCGGGCCTGCTGAGGAAGGGTTAAAGCTGCTACCGCTTAATCCGGGGCCGCTGAATGTGCCGCCTGCCGGACTTCCGGTAAGACTTACTGTAGTATTTTCATCACAATAATCAGATGCCAGCCCGCTAAGAGTTACTGTCGGGATACTGTGTACGGTTATATCCACTGTTGATGTCCCAATACATCCATAGGTTGTTGTATAGGTATAAGTTATGGTATGCGTTCCGGTTCCTGAGGCAACAGGATCAAATGTGCTTCCTGAAATGCCTGTACCTGAGAAGGTACCTCCTGATGGATTGCCACTGAGAGTTACAGGAGAATCATTCAGGCACATGTCAGAGCTAACCGGGTCAATACTTACCACCGGTATATCTTCCACTTCGGTAGTTTGATCATCAGAGTTTGAGCAGCCATAGGTGTCGGTGTAACTATAAGTAATGGTATGATTGCCGGCACCGGCACCAGAGGGGTTAAACTGGGAGCCGCTGATACCGGGTCCGCTGAAAGTACCACCGGCCGGTGAGCCGCTGAGGCTGACAGCTGCATCGGTGATGCAATAGCCAGTGGCCAGTCCGCTGAAAGCTACGGTTGGTAGTGGACGCACTTCGATGGATTGGGTTTCGGCATTGGAGCAACCCCAGGGATCGGTGTAGGTGTATGTAATACTGTGAATTCCTGTTCCGGCTGTGACAGGATTGAAATTGTTTCCTGATATTCCGGGACCTGAAAAAGTGCCGCCGGCAGGATTACCGCTCAAGCTAACAGCAGCATCATTCTCACATAATTCAGATGGTAATCCACTGAAAGATACCGAAGGAACAGAGTGAACTGTTACATCCTGTGTAGTGGAATTGGAGCAACCATATGGATCAGTATAAAAATATGTGATCGTATGAGTTCCGATTCCGGCAGTAGCGGGGTCGAAGCTGCCTGCTGAAACACCTGTGCCGCTGAATGTACCACCGGCAGGGCTTCCTGTGAGTGAAAACGGGCTGTCGTTTTCACACATATCGGCAGGCAAATTTGTTATGGAAACTGAGGGTATATCATGAACAGTGATAACAAAATTCTCCGTATTCGTACATCCCCAGGTGTCAGTATAAGTATAAGTAAGGGTATAGGTGCCAACACCGGAAGTGGCTGGATCAAAAATATTGCCGTTGAGGGCCGGAGCTGTTAATGTACCTCCAGCCGGGCTGATGACCAGTGTATCCTGAGGGTCATTCAGACAGTAGTCATTCTTTAAACCATTGAAACTTATATCCGGCAGGGCATGTACTGTTACTGTTTGTGAATCAGTACTAAGGCATCCCTGTGGGCTAATGTAGTTATATACAATATCATGTGTTCCTGGCCCAGCCAGTGAAGCATTAAATGAATAGCCAACTGTTCCGGGGCCTGTGAAATATCCGCCTACAGGTGTTGGATTTAAGCCTGTGGTTCCATCATCTTCACAATAATCAGATACTAATCCTGTGAAACTGGCAGAGGGTTTTGGTAGTACGGATACTGTAACGTTATCAAAATCAGTATTGCCTGTTGCATCAGAAACGTACATAGTGTATGTTGTAGTATATGCAGGTGCTGCTTTAGGGTTCAATATGGTATTGTCGCTGAGACCTGTAGATGGATTCCAGAATATATTGTATGGTGGAACACCACCGGAAATAGTGGGAGTGAGTGTAACTGAATCACCACCACAGGAAGAAATGTCCTGTCCGGCATCCACTGTCATTGATATAAAACTGATATCATCTATGGCTATATCACCCTGCCAGTGTCCGCCGTATATTGCTCTGAATCTTAGCTGGATAAGTCCGGTGTAGGCTGAGAGGTCGGCAGTTGCCCTTTGCCATGGGCTGGAACTACTGGTTTGTTGCTCACCAATTAACGAAACAACACTATTGTGCCAGCTACCATTGGAATATATATCAAGATGCAATTCACCTACGTTTGAACCATACATATGGTACCAGAACTCAAGGATTTTATCTGTTTGACCAGACATATCAATACAACCGCTCGTGAGGTTGGATACCTGAGTTCCGGATAAAGATGAAGCTTCTGCATACATATAAGTGCCTGAAGAAGTTCCATAGGTGTGATCAACGTTAGGTCCTGTTGAACTTGATGTGGTTCCGCCCTTATTCGCGCTCCATTCATAATCAAGGTTGTCTGATTCCCATGCGTTTGGAAAATTATTAACTGAGCCATCGGCAAAAGACTCGAAATCTTCACCTCCTGAGGGAAAGGCAGTAAGATTCATATTTAAACTTTTCACATTATTGGACAGGTTAAAATCGCTGTTCATGCTTACTGAAGCTGTGAATGAATATGAGCCTAAATATGACATGTCATAACTACTGCTTATGGTAACTGTCTTGGTGTTTCCAGGGCTTAATATCCCGCTATTTACAGTTACAGTTGAGAAGGTGTTTGGATTGGGTCCGGAAACACTAACATCAATGGTTACCGGTTTGCTGGCGAAATTTATCGGTGCCGCGCCTTCATTTTTTATTTTAACAGCTACCAGTTCAGATGTGCCGGGGCATGTTTGGATTATGGGGGATGTGAAACTTTGCAATGCAATATCGTAGGCCGGTGGAATTACGTATTCCAGCTTCATGTTAGGGCGAAGGTTTCCGCCGTAATATGTACTGGTGGAAGTCGGTTTGGAGCTA
>JBEPXQ010000292.1:0-3632 GCA_041641835.1 Bacteroidales bacterium | reverse complement strand
AAGCCTTGAGCAGCTGCTTAGGAAAAAAGCTGATTTATTCCGTGAGTTGGCAGAATTAAAAGGAATCAATCTGAATATGGTAGTAAGATCGGACTGGAAGCTGTATGCCGATAGCACGCTGATGGATGTATTGATAGACAATCTGATTACCAACGCTATAAATCATAATGAAAAAGGAGGTGAAATTCATATTCTACTGAACAGTAATAAGCTATCAGTTTCAAATACAGCAGTTCGAACTCTTGATAATCCCGGGCGCATATTTGAACGATTTTACAAGGAATCAGGAGCTTCATCCACCGGGCTTGGACTGGCTATTGTTGATCAGGTTTGCAAAGTTGCGGGTCTTGAAATTCAGTATCAGCATAAAGATAATAAGCACTTTTTTGAAATCCGTAATGCAACTTCAAAAAGCCTTTAGATTTGTATATTATATTTGAAATCAAAATTAAAAACCTTATGCTATGAAAAGTCAATTTGTAATTATTGTTTTAAGTGTATTTGTATTTGTTGCCTGTGCACAGGATGCTAAACCGCCTGAGAATATCAAAGAAGCCTTTGAAGCTCGCTTTGGCGAAGTGAAAAATGTTAAGTGGGAACAGGAGGACAACAACTGGGAAGCTGATTTTAAAAACAGTGAGGGCAAGTTCTCAGCTGTTTTTGATAAAGACGCCAATTGGATGGAAACCGAACGGGATATTAAGCCGGATGAGCTGCCGGAGAACATCAGGCAGGTACTTATGGAGGAATATGATGACTATGAGGTTGATGAGGTTGAAGAAGTAGAAGCTCCCGGTTTTAAGGGGTTTGAAGTAGAGCTGGAAAAAGAAGAAGGCCGGGAAGAAATGGAAATCACAGTTCTTGTTACTTCTGAAGGTGAGATAGTGAAAGAAGAAGAGGAAGATGAAGAGGAAGATGAAGATGAAGAGGAAGAAGAAGAAGAAGACGAGGACGATGCTGATGACAAAAGAGAATAATTTACTGCTTATCTGATTAAATTTCTAAAGCCTGCTGAACGAATCAGCGGGCTTTTTTCATGATGTCGCAATTTTACAAGTTTGCTTTCTCCGGGCGGGATACTTTTGTCACCGAATCTTTAACCTAAAAAATTAATTCATCATGAAAAATCTAATTTCCTGGGTCGAAATTCCGGCCACCGATTTCCAAAGAGCAGTAGCCTTCTACTCCACAATTTTAAACACCGAGCTTCAGGTTTTTGAAGACGAAAACGAGCAAATGGCATGTTTCCCCGGCGGCGAAGGTGCCATCTCCAGGGCCGAAGGTTACAATCCTTCAAAGGATGGAATTATCGTTAGCTTGAATGCCGGAGAAAATATGGATGAGGTGCTGCAGAAGATCTCCACAAATGGAGGCAGCATCCTGCAGCCTAAAACAAAAATTGAAGCTGAAGGCCGTGGCTACTTTGCTGTCTTTTTGGATAGCGAAGGCAATAAACTTGGTCTTTACAGCGACCGTTAGTTGTTGTTTTCTGAAGCTCAGGATTACACAGCTCTGTAATCCTGAGCATTTTTTTACCTTTGCATCAGCAGATGGACTACCAGATTGTAAAACCTTCAGCGAAGCTGGCACCCTTTGTGAAACACTACTGGATGCTGGATAACTGCCTGCCGCAAGGACAGGAGCATGTGCAACGCATTGTCCCCAGTGGCCTGGCTGAACTGATATTTTACCTGGGCGACCGTCCCGGCTCAAAAGACCTGGATAAACCCCTAAGCGACAATGTGATAATTACAGGGCAATTAAACGACTTCTATGATTTGGAAGTAAAAGGCCGGATGTCGTTGTTTGCCGTGGTATTTCTGCCCTACAGCCTGTCGGCTTTCTTCGATATTCCTGCTGTGGAATTCAACAACCGCCATACACCTTTACGCTTTTTATTCCGCGATAAGGTTAATGAGCTTGAAGATCGTATCTTTCAGGCCGATGGCTTGCAGCATAAAGTGGTTGTAGTTGAGAAGTTTCTGATGTCCAGCCTTCAGAAGTCCTTGAAGAAATATGAGTTCAAAAGGATTTATGAAGCTGTGGAAAGGATCAACCTGAGCAGGGGACAGGTGGAAATCGAAACCCTGGCATCAGATGCCTGCTTAAGCCGAAAACAGTTTGAGCGTACTTTTTCAGCCTTCGTGGGTACATCGCCTCGCAAATTCCTGCGTACCGTTCGTTTTCAAAACGCCATAAAGGAGAAATCCCTGAAACCGGATATGAAACTCACCGAATTAACCTACCAATGTGGGTACTACGACCAGGCTCACATGACCAACGATTTTCGCAAGCTCACCGGTTTGAGCCCCCGGCAGTACTTCTCCATGTGCGAACCTTTTTCCGATTATTTTGGCTGAGTGAGGTTGTTGGCCCTGTCGCCATTGGCTCTGCTGCAATTTATGCATGGAGAACGAATACGAAGATGTTAGGCGAGCGTGAAGTTGTGCTAGCTGGAAATCCCTATGGAGCAAATTATCAGAGAAAAAGCTGTAAAGAAAACGGATATAATAATAATGAGCACAGCGGTTCTTTTATTAATATTTTTGGATACCAGGTAGGCGACAATCATAAATAATAACGCTATTGTGGACCATGGGATAGCATAAGCTAACCAGGCGGCTTCGCCACCAGTTGCAGGCACAGTAGCTGTATTTCCATTGATGTTATATTCCATTACTTTTAATCCTGCAAAATTAAGGGCAATTCCTAAGATTAAAATCAGGAGGGTTATTTTCGTGCTCTTGTTAAATTTGATTATCATACAATAAAAGTTATCAAAATTGATCCCAGGCCGAAAAAAAAGTAAAATGCAGAAGTCTCATTTTGTAATATGTTGATATTTATGTTGAACCTACAAAATATGGAAGCTTATAAAAAGTAAAAGTACAAAATTTAAATTTTAAGGGTAAATTGATATTCCCAACCTTCGGTCGTGGATGTTCAAAAAACTATGAACTTAGCCACGTTAATGGCGAACTGCCCAACATAAATAACCGGGATCTTTAAAATCAAATTCATGAACAGATTAAATCAAAGATTTTTGGTTATTCGGCATGAATACCTAAGACCAAATACCTTTCGTATCTTTGCCAGACAACAAATTCAGCAAACATGAAGATCACACACGATATAGGCCGGGTATGCCGGCATTTGGTAGCCCGCGGCTGGGTGGAAGCCAGCGCGGGCAACCTGTCATACCTGATGGATGAAACAGAACATATGGAATGTCGCGGAACATGGTATCAGCTGGGGTTTCAGCTTGATAAGCTGAAGGGCAGGCAGGTGCTGGTTTCAGGTTCCGGAACCCGCATGCGCGAAATGCAGTACGAACCCGAAGACAGTCTGGTGATCGTGTTTATATCTGGTGACGGACGCAGATATGCTTCTCAACCTTTGAAAAAGGAGAGCAAAGGCCTGAAGCCTACTTCAGAACTGTTTATGCACCTGCACATCCACGATCGTCTGCTGAAAGACAATTCACCGGATAGAGTAGTGCTACATGCCCATATTACCGACTTTATCGTGCTTTCACACCGGGAACCGGAATTGCATTCCGAGCTACTCACCAAAAAGCTCCGGAACATTCATCCTGAAATGGACCTGCTCATACCCGAAGGGGCCGGGGTGGT
>JBEPXQ010000291.1:0-3637 GCA_041641835.1 Bacteroidales bacterium | reverse complement strand
GGCGGGGCAGTCAGATGAAAACAGAGGCAGTTTTTCCCCGGATTCGATCCTTTCCTTCAGAATAGCTGCTTCTTCCATAAGTCTCAGATCAGTAGCAAAAGCAGTATCAAAAACCATATCAAATCCTGTTTTTTTCAATGCCGCCACTACCAGTCCATTAAGGTCTTTCCCCGATTTGAAGTCATAGGTCTGGGAAAGGGAGACAGTGAGCCCGGGATCGATCTGAGCCACTACTTTTTTCTTCGGATTATTCAGGGCGTCCTGTATTCCTGCCAGATGATTTTTTTCATGTAAAGCGCCCGTGGGGCATACCATGATGCATTGCCCACAGTTGATGCAGCTGGATACATTTATCCCCTGGTTGAAAGTAGTATGAATGGATGTGGAATTACCACGACTGGCAAATTCAAGTGTATTGCAGGCCTGAATCTCTTCGCACATTCTTACACAGCGTCCGCAGAGTATGCACTTGGAGGGATCGCGCATAATACTGGCACCTGAAAGGTCACGTTTTTTGTTGGAGCTGTGGGTCGGAAAAGTTCGTTCCCGAACATGCAGGTCTTCCGCCAGCTTTTGTAGCTCACAATTGCCATTGCGCTGGCAGTAGAGGCAGTCATCCGGATGATCAGCAAGCAGTAATTCAGTAATCTTTTTTCTGGCCTGGATAACACGGGGCGAATGCGTGCGTATGTCCATACCATCTACAGGAAATGTGGAGCAGGCAGTTTTTAATGTTTTCACACCATCAATTTCCACCACGCACATGCGGCAGGCTCCCGTAGGTGTAAAACCTTCCATTTGGCAGATTGTTGGTATGGTGATGCCGTTGTCCTTCAGTGTCTGAAGGATAGTGCGGTCTGTTTCCGCCTTGATCGTATTATTATTTACCTTTATAGTGATTTCCATAGTTATTTCACAAAAATAGCATTGAACATACAGGCTTCCTGGCACAATCCACAACCGATGCATTTGTTCTCGATGATGAAATGCGGATGTCTGGGTAAACCATAGATGGCTTCCGTAGGACATTTATTTACGCAGGCCGCGCAACCCACGCAGTTATCCACGCTGATATAAAAGGTGCGGAGGTCGCGGCAAACATTGGCTGCGCATTTGCGCTCGAATATATGCTCCTCATATTCTGTTTTAAAATACTTCAGAGTATCCAGTACCACATTGGGCGCATTTTCTCCCAGCCCGCACAAGGCAGTATCACGGATGACTTCCGCCAGGCTTTCAATGGACATTACACCTTTGAAACGCTCCAGGGTTTGATTGCCAGATTCCTTCTCGGGGCGGCGGGTGATGCCGTCAAGGATATTGAGCATGTTTTTGGTCCCTTCCCTGCATGTGATGCATTTTCCGCAACTCTCCTCCCTCAAAAATCCCATAAAGTAGCGGGAAATATCAACCACACAGGTATCCGAATCCATTACTACAATTCCCCCGGAGCCCATTTTCAGGCCTTCTGACTTGAGAGGATCAAAATCGATTACCATATCCGCTTTTCCTTCAGGGAGAATATGACCTGTCGGCCCGCCGAGTATAAAGCCTTTCAGCGACTTATGATTTCGAGGTCCACCGGCTATATCATTGATCAGGTAGGAAAAGGTTTTACCCATGGGCACCTCCACCACACAACTACCGTTAACATGCCCCCCGATTGAGAATATCTTGGTACCCGGGCTGGCTTCCGTGCCGGTCTTTTTAAACCAATCAGCACCGTTTTTCAGAATATCGGGTACATTAATGAGGGTTTCAATATTGTTTATCAGGGTAGGGCGGCCAAACAAACCTTTTTCCGTGGGGTAGGGCGGGCGCTCGCTGGGGATGGCCCTTTTGCCTTCAATACTGTTCAACATAGCAGTTTCCTGCCCGGCCACGAAGGCTCCCGGAGAAACAAAAATGCTTACATGAAGGTTATATCCCGAGTTAAAGATATTATCGCCGATAAGACCAGTTTCTTTGGCCTGCTCCAGGGCCTTCGTCATGCGGCTGACAGCGAGCTGGTCTTCCCATGACAGGTAAATGTAGGCTTTACCGGCCCCTGAGGCATAAGCCGCAATGGCTACCCCTTCAATGATAAGATGGGGATCACTTTCTGCAAGAAAGCGCTCCATAAAAGCTCCCGGATCACTTTCGTCCGCATTACAAACTATATATTTTTGGTCTCCCGGTGCTTTATGGGCTTTTTCCCATTTTAAACCTGTATAATACCCGGAGCCGCTACGACCCCTGAGCCTGCTCTCCTTCACTACAGAAATGACCTCATCAGGCGTGTATTGGTTTATTATTTTTACAAAGGTAGCATACCCGCCATGGCTAATGTAATCATTGATATTATCAGGAGATACCAGTCCGCAGTTTTTTAAAAGGGTCCTTTTCTGAAGCTTGAAAAAATCCAGTTCATCCAGGTAAGGAACATCCTGCCAGGGCGTATGCAAGTTATTTCTCAGCTGTGCAAGCACATCATCCTGGGGGACAATATGGTTGAAGATATTGTCAAGCAGTGAAATAACCTTATCCGCCGTGATGTTCTTAAAAATTATCCGGCTCATGCCGGGAAGTTGTACAAAAACCAGCGGTTCGGCCTTGCATAGCCCCAGGCTGCCGGTTATTTCAAGGTCTGCATCCGTATTTCTTTCATCCAGATAACCGGCAATGGCTTTGCGTGTTTTTTCTGACCCTGCTACCAGACTGCATGAATTATTACTCACCATTATCAGCGGTCGTGAAATGCTGTCGCGCCTTAAACGCGAGAGTAACCTGATGTGGTTATCAGGTTTTTCTTCACCGGTGTTTAGTGCGGTCTGTTGCAGGTATGTTCTTATTTCCTTGTTATTTGTCATTGCTTTGGTTGATGTTCTGATACAGACTAATGATTTCATCCAGGGTTTTCTGATCTACCGCAGTATAATACTCATTATTCACGGCCATAACCGGGCCCTGTCCGCACGCACCCATGCAGGGCACTATTTCCAGGCTAAAGAAGTTGTTGCGGTCTGTTTCTCCTTCCCGTATTCCCAGTTTGTTATACAGGGTTTCCAGCAAAACCTTTGAATGATTCATATGGCAGGAAGTGCCCCGGCACAGCCGGATATGGTATTTTCCGCGTGGATGATACACAAATTGGTTGTAAAAGGTAATTACTCCATGTATCTTTGTGGTAGAAATGTTCATCTGCCTGCCTATTTCAGCAACAGCTGATCGGGGCAAAAAGCCGAAATGTTGCTGGATGTCCTGCAAAATGGGGATCAGCTTGTCGCGGCTTTTTCCTGCATGGCGGTTGATGATATTCTGGATATCTTTGTTCATCTTGATCTTGCTATATCGTTACAAAGATAACAATGAATAGAACTCTGTTCAAGGATTTTTGTTATCAAAATAACATTGTTATCTTTGTAACAAAAGAAAAGCTGTAGTCTTAAGCTGCTTTGGGTTTTGTAGGGGTCAGAATACCAGCAAGATGTAAAAGCTGACTATGAAGCCTGCTGCAATAGAGGCAGCAAAAATTTATAATGAATCTGAATAGTACAATAACATAGAAATAATTAAAGTGAAAGCTTCACTATTTGCAGAAGTTTCACTACTCTTGTGATAAATTCATAAGCAGAATCATGGATAAAATAGAAATAAC
>JBEPXQ010000290.1:1510-3640 GCA_041641835.1 Bacteroidales bacterium | reverse complement strand
ATTCCCATGCAGCTCTATTGTTTTTCGGCCCTGCAGGCCTGGGGCGATTACGAAGGTGTGCAGGCGGATATCTTCGATCACGTGCTGGCTGTTCTGCCTGAATTCGACCTGCGTATTTTCCAGAATCCGTCAGGATATGATCTTCGATTGTTGAAGGCAGACGGGAAATAAAAATATCAGGAAGCAAACTGTTATTGCGCAGGCTTATTTTGAGGTAGCTCTTCCTGCTCTTTTTCACTCAGCACCGGCTCTTTTATATTCACCACTCTCGGAATATCATAGGGCAGGCGTGTGAGCAGCTCATAATTAAGCTGGTTGGAGAAATCCCCGAAGGAGGAAACCGTAATTTCTGAATTTCCCTGTTTACCTATCAACACCACCTCATCATCTTTTTTCACGCCTTTTATCCCGGTAATATTCACGATGAGCAGGTTCATATTAACGATACCCACCACGGTTACCCTGTGGCCGTGTATAAGCACGCGGCCCTGATAGCTGAGCGAGCGGCTGTAGCCATGGCCATAGCCCACGGGCACAGTTGCAATTTCCATGTCATCGCGGGCAATATGGCTGGTGCCATAACCCACAAATTCACCCGTTTTCACCTTTTTTGTACTCATTATCTTGCTCTTCCAGCTAATAACCCTTTGCAGGGGATCCTGCTTGTTTTCTTTTTTGCCGGCATGATTGATAAAGGTTTCGATGCTTGGCCAGAAACCATATTGCATGATTCCAATGCGCACCATGTCCATAATGGTTTCGGGATAGGAAAATGCCGCCGCGGAACAGGCCGTGTGTCGCTTCTTCGGGATAAGGTTATGGCTTACCATCTTTTTATAGGCTGCACGATAGCGGCGGATCTGGTTCTTTACCCTGGCATGATTGGCTATGCTTTCGGCACCGGCATAATGCGTGCAAAGCCCTTCCAGACTTACATGCTTGCAATTTTCCTTAAGCAGCTTTATTGCTTTGGTGAGATCACCATTATTAAAACCGGTGCGGTTCATGCCGGTTTCCACTTCAAGGTGAATTTTTGCCGGCTTCTGCAGTTTTTTGGCCATATCCACCGCGGCATTCAGCCTGTCGAATTCAAATACAAAAAATTCCACATCATTTTCAATAGCCCAGCGCAGTTCCTGGTTTTCGATCATGCCCATGATCATGATCGTAGAGCCTGTTACACTGGCTTTATGGGCGCGAAAAGCCTCATCAGCATTAAAAACCGAAAAGTGGTTGATCCCGCAGGCTTCCGCCAGGGGTACAAAAACCTCTATGCCGTGACCATAGGAATTTCCTTTAATAACGGATGACAGGATAACATTTGGGCCCAGGTAATCCCGAAGGAACTTCAGGTTGTGCTCCAGGGCACTGCGATTAATATGCAGGGATGATGTTGCAAACATTTTTATTGATTATTTTCCAGCGCTAACTTAATTATTTCCATAAACATATTTAGGCCGTAGGGAATTAATTTTTCAGGAAAATCGTAATCGGGATTATGCAGGTCGGGTGTATTCTCTCCTGACCCCAGTGCAAACATGGCTCCCGGGTACTTTTGGGTAAAGTATCCAAAATCTTCCGACCAGCGGTAAGGGACATCCATTTCGCTAAAATCAATATCATTGTTAGCCGCGGCCTTTTTTATCAGCCTGTAGCAGTCAGGATGGTTTTCGGTGGAAGAAAACTCTTCCGTCCAATCGATTTCCACATTCAGCTTGTGTTTGTGCCCTATTTCCCTGGCTTTTTCGCTGGCTTTGCATTTGAGTGTATCCAGATCGTCATTCAGGTATGAGCGTATGGTGCACATCACTTCTGCATAGCCGGGTGTGGTACCGAATGCCCGTTCCCCCAGCCTGGCGTGGATAACTGTTATCAGGGCAAAGTCCTGCAATTCTTCAGCGGCATCTTTCACCAGCTTATCCAGCATTTCCACGGTTTGAGCCATTGCCAGAGCAGGGCTGAGGCCGTTTTCCGGTTCGGCGGCATGGGAAGTTTTTCCTTTAAGCCTTATGATCATTCCTATGGAAGCACTGGCAAAAATGCCTTCACGGCTGAGCACCTGTCCGGCAGGCTTACCCGGCAGGTTGTGCAGGGCAAACATGTGATCGGGTTTAATCTCTTTTATCTTCG
>JBEPXQ010000290.1:363-1500 GCA_041641835.1 Bacteroidales bacterium | reverse complement strand
GATGACTTTTCCTTTTCGCGGCGGGTCATTTTTCAACATTTCAGCCAGTCCGGTAACCATGGTCATATGCCCGTCGTGCCCACACTTATGTGAGATGTTATCCACGGATGAGCTATATTCTAAATCATTGATTTCCTCTATGGGCAGCGCATCCAGTTCGGAGCGGATGAGTACCGTGGGGCCTTGCTTTCCGCTGTCGAAGAAAAAAGCCATGCCGGTTTCGCCTATTTCCTCAATCACCTTGTCTGGACCGGCTTTTTCAATCACTTCTTTTACTCGCTTTGCTGTTTGATATTCCTGGAATGCCAGCTCGGGCTGGCGGTGCAGTTCTCGTCTGAATGTTTTTAAACTATCAAGATGTTTTATTTGATGTTTCATTGTTCTTTGGTGTTTGTTATTCGTTGATTTCTGAAAAGCTGCGCAAATACCACGTAAAGTAATGCCGATGCCGATATGCCGAAGACATTAGGGTCAATTCCCCAGGGCAGGGCAATGTTAGCTTCCGTGAGAATTACGGTAGTTGCACCCCCGCCGATCATGGCAATTATCGCTGCCGGCGTGCTCTTGTTTCTTCCAAAAAGCGCTACCATCACCGGCACGAATAAGCCTGAAACCATGAAGGCGTATGAGTATAACATCAGATCGAGCACATTGGTCATACTAAGTGCCAGAAATAATGCAAGAGCACCTATGATAAATGTCAGTATCTGGGAAGTCCGCAGTATTTCTTTCCCGGAGCGTTCACGTTTGATAAGTTTGTCGAGCATATCACTTTGTATGTTACCGGAAGCTGCCATCAGGCAGCTGTCAGCGGTGGACATGATGGCAGAAAAATAAGCCGACATCATCAGACCCATTAGTCCAACCGGGAGGATATTACGCAGCAGCAGTGGCAGACCCATTTCTTCATCAGCGGTGGCTCCTGCTTCGTAGCCCCATTCCAGGAACAGGCCCGTTTCGGTGGCTACACGGGCAAACAATCCCAGGGTAACTCCCATGAAAGCCATCACCGGATACTCAAAAACACCGGCTATGTACCATGCTCTGCGGGCGGTTTTCTCATCCCGGCTGGCATATATGCGCTGATAAAGTGTCATGCCCACGAACCAAATGGGCAGGATGGTGAAAAGCCATTTC
>JBEPXQ010000290.1:0-353 GCA_041641835.1 Bacteroidales bacterium | reverse complement strand
GGATTGTGTCCATGCCGCCAACGGCTTTATATCCCAACGGTATGCCTATAAAGACCAATCCGCCCATAAGGATGATCCATTGTACGGTGTCGGTATAGATCACGGCTTTTAATCCTCCCAGCACAGTATAAACCACAGCAATGGTTCCCATGATAATCAGTGCCTGGTTAAGCTCAAGGTTATCAAAGGTGGCGGATGCTAACTTTGCTCCGGCCAGTATCTGTGAACTGGTAAAGCCGATATAACCGATCCCGGAGATGACAGCAGCAACAATGGCTACGCGATAGTCAAAGAAGTGTTCCAGTATTTGAGGGAAAGTGTACATGTTCTTTTTGCGGGCTATGCTGAATACT
>JBEPXQ010000289.1:0-3656 GCA_041641835.1 Bacteroidales bacterium | reverse complement strand
GACAAAAAATGCTTTAATCTGGATAAATCACAACACAATCACCCGCTACAACTTTAGCACTCATCAGTCTAAAACAGGCAGCTGGCCACATGAACAGCCGCTTGCCATTCGTTATCACAACCAGAAGATATATTACCTTACGGATAAGGGTATTTTCCATGCAGATCTTTAAACAGGCCATAGAATATTAAATATTCCAGTTCCAATATTCTTACTATTTTTATTGCTTCAAATAAAAAGAGCTATGCACATTGCAATTGCAGGAAACATTGGGTCAGGAAAAACCACGCTAACAAAGCTTTTGGCCAAGAGAATGGGATGGATACCCCATTATGAAGACGTAGAATCCAATCCGTATCTAAACAGTTTTTATGAAGATATGCAGCGTTGGTCATTCAACCTGCAAATTTATTTTCTGAACAGCAGGTTCAGGCAGGTAATCAAAATAAGGGAAAATGAAAAAACTGTGATCCAGGACAGAACTATTTATGAAGACGCATATATTTTCGCACCAAACCTTCATGAAATGGGTCTGATGCCCACACGTGATTTTGAAAATTATCAAACATTGTTTGAGCTAATGGCCCGGTTTATTCAGCCTCCTGACCTTCTGATTTACCTTCGTGCTGAAGTTCCCACGCTCGTGGATCAGATACAGAAAAGAGGCAGGGAATATGAAAACTCAATCCGCCTGGATTACCTGAAAAGTTTGAACCAGCGCTATGAGCAATGGATCGATAATTACGAGGAAGGTAACCTTCTGATTATGGATGTGGATGATAAGGATTTTAACAAGCCTGAAGATCTGTCGCAAGTAATCGAAAAGGTACAGGGAAAAATACACGGACTGTTTTAATGGATATTGCAGCCCTCATACCGGCCCGCTACGGTTCCAGCAGATTTCGCGGCAAGCCTCTGGCGAAAATCCAGGGCAAGCCGATGATTTTGCACACCCTGGAAAATGTAACTGCCAGTGGAATTTTCACAGAGGTGGCAGTAGCCACAGACGATGAACGAATAAGGGATACCGTTGAAAACAGTGGCGGAACATGCATTATGACCTCTTCAGCGCTGGCCTCTGGCACAGAACGCTGTGCCGCCGCCATGGAAATGATGGTGAATGATTTCCAGGCGGTGATAAATATCCAGGGCGATGAACCTTTTATCCATAAATCCCACTTAAAAAAAGTTGCTGACATGCTAAAGCAGGGCGCTGAAATAGCAACCCTCGCCGTACAGATAACACAGGATGAAGTTTTAAAGGATCCAAACACGGTGAAGGTGGTTTTAAGCAGGAAAAACAAGGCTCTTTATTTTTCACGCAGCGTGATCCCTTTTTTGAGAGACTTGCAAACCGGTGAGCCTGTTAAAAAGCATAACTTTTATAAGCACCTGGGTATTTATGGATACCTCACAGGCATACTTCGTGAAATTGTAAGCCTGCCGTGCGCGGAACTTGAAAAGGCTGAAAGCCTCGAGCAATTGCGCTGGTTGGAAAACGGGTATTCCATTGCTGTAGCTGTTACAGAACAGGAGAGCCTGGGAATTGACACACCGGAGGATCTGCTGAATTTGGAAAGAATACTGAAACAATCATAATTTTGCACCAGAAATTCAAACTACTTCTGAATGAAAATTGAAGCATTCATCACAGAAAAATTATACCAGGGAGAAGCTGTAAAAGTAGAAGGCCTGGGAACGTTTAAGACCAGCCCGAAACCAACGAGCATTCATCCAGGTGACCACCGGTTTGACCCGCCAGGCAGGAAGCTGGAATTCTCCTTCGACCCTGAGACGAAGGACGAAGGGTTTGCAACTTTTATTGCTGATAAAACTTCCGAAGATGAACAAGAAATTCTGCAGGAGATAAGAAAACGTTCAGCTACCATCAGCGAAGAACTGAAGGCGGGCAAAAAGGTCCAGCTTCAAAATATGGGATTTCTCTACTATGATTTTCGGGGAGAAGTAAAGCTGGATGCAGACCAGGCGCTCAATTTTAGCAAGCAGAACTTTGGGCTTCCGGCATTTAACGCTGAATTGATAACTCACGCTAATCAAAAGCCCGAAGAAAAGGAAGCTGAGAAGCAGGAAACAAAAGCTGCTGCAAAACCAGAGAAAAAAAGGCCTGAACAGAGATCTGAACCAGCAAAAGCTGCTTCCCAAAAAAAGAAAAAAACCACTCCAGCTGACACAGCAAAGCCCAAAAGCAAACAAGGCAAGAAGCAAGGCAAAAAAACGGCAGCCTGGCTGGTTCCTC
Source organism: Bacteroidales bacterium (assembly GCA_041641835.1). Taxonomy (GTDB): domain Bacteria; phylum Bacteroidota; class Bacteroidia; order Bacteroidales; family PWNQ01; genus PWNQ01. The sequence goes on along the minus strand of JBEPXQ010000289.1, from coordinate 1,399 downwards.
TGGCGCTTGTACTGCTCGTGGGAGCTGCAGCCTGGTATTTCAGGGATGACTGGCAGAAATGGTTTGAAAAACCAATGACCACCACTGCCGAACAGGAAAAAGAAATAACAAAAGAACCTGTAGCTGATACCGCCCGCAAACAGGAGCAAAAGGCAGCACTTGCTGATACCATAAGCCAGGACACAGCTACCGCAGAAGTTAAATCGCAAATGGACAGCGAGCAGCAACCGGCAAAAACAGATAAAGCGGCAAGCACCGGACAGGAGGTAGCCACAGGCGCCCCACAGGCATCTGCCGGCGACTACCTGATAATAGCTGGATGCTTTGAGTCAATGGAAAATGCAGACGAATTTGTGCAGGAGTTAAATCAAAAAGGTTTTGAAGCATCCATACAGGGAACCACCCCACACGGATTGCACCGCGTGGTTTACGGTGTGTATGACAAGCGCCGGAATGCTGTAAATGCACTGAACAGAATCAGGGCTGGTGAAAATGAAGGCGCCTGGCTTGACCGCTATTGATTACAGAACAAAAGATAAAGAGTGACGTTGTGGGAAAGAAGAAATTAAGAAGATTTGCTGAAAACGCGACTTTTGAAAATATGTTCCAGCGTACGTTTGAAGAGCTGGATGAAGACGGATTTGAACTGAAAGGCAGATGGAAAACTGATTTTTTCGGAAATAACAATCCAATTATACTGGAACTTGCCTGTGGCAAAGGTGAATATGCTGTAGATATGGCGCGCCGCTTTCCTAAAAAAAGCTTTATCGGGATTGATATTAAAGGCGCCAGGATGTGGAAAGGATGCAAGCGATCAAATGAGGAAGGCCTGCATAATGTGGCCTTTATCCGCACCCAGATAGAGCTGATACAGCGCTTTTTTGGCCGGCATGAAGTGGATGAGATATGGATTACATTTCCCGATCCGCACCTTAGGAAATCGAGACGAAAAAAAAGACTGACATCACCACAATTCCTGCAGCGCTTTAAAAATCTGATTCGGGATGATGGCGTTATTCATCTGAAAACCGACGATGATATCTTATTTGAGTACACCAGGGAAGTGGTTGCAGAATATAAACACCGGATTATTACACTATCTGAAGATGTGTACCGCGATAAAATCCCTGGTCCGGTTACTGAAATTCAGACTTTTTATGAACAAATGTGGCTTAAAGAAGGTAAAACCATAAAATATATCAGTTTTATTTTGAATAAAGACAACATGGATGAGTAAGGCTGATCCTTCATATTTTGAGAAAGTATATGCCATTGTGAAGCAGATTCCTGAAGGCAAGGTAAGCAGCTACGGAGCCATAGCAGGATATCTGGGAATGCGCGGCGGTGCCCGGATGGTAGGCTGGGCCATGAACCAGTCACATTCATCCGGGGAAAATGT
>JBEPXQ010000288.1:0-3678 GCA_041641835.1 Bacteroidales bacterium | reverse complement strand
AAAACAAGTGGCCAGCAGCTTTTGCTGGCAGGTAGTTACCTGGATCCGGTATTCGGACAGGTAGGAGCCTCATTCTATTCTCAACTCAGGATGCCCGTATCTAATCTTAGCTTCGGTTCTAATCCCGTAGTTGATTCTGTGGTGCTCAGCCTATCATACTTCAGCTTTTATGGCGATACTACACGCCAGCAAACATTTGAGGTTTATGAGTTGATAGAGGATCTGGATGCAGATACCAGCTATTTTTCCACAGATGACAAGATTGTTAGCCCACAACTACTCGGAAGCCGGACTTTTACACCACATCCGCAAACATCGCTGATGGTTGGTGACGACACCCTTCCGCCGGGGCTTCGCATTCCCATTGATAATGCACTGGCCGAACGCTTTTTTGCTGCCGGCAGCGCTGCCTTTGCTGATAATGAATCTTTTACTGATTTCTTTAAAGGAATAAAGGTGAATGCAACAACCAACACTACTGACGGGGCTATACTCTATTTTGACCCGCTGGTGGTGCATTCTGCGCTGCATATTTATTACCATAATGACGATGACACGCTTACAACCAGCTTCTATATGCAGGAAGAAGCCGTGAAGTTTTCACATTATGATCATGATTTTTCAGCAGGTTCCTCCATGCTGGCAACCAAACTGCAGCAACAGGTTATCCAGAAAGACACGGCACCGCCTGTGGAATCCCTGTTTTTGCAATCAATGGCCGGTGTTAATATAAAAGTACAGTTTCCCCATATTACCAACTGGCGCGATATGGATATAGCAGTAAACAAGGCAACCTTAATAGTGGAAACCGACACTACAGATTACACTGCCGACCAGTATAAAGTTCCACAGCGACTGGGGATGGCAAAACTAAATGAAGAAGGTAAACTCGGTTTGATTGAGGACTTCCTGATATCACCTGAATTATTTGACGGACGATATCGTGAAAATCAAAACGAATACCGTTTTAATATTACACGACATATACAGGAGATATTCAGCGGAGAACCTGACTATGGCCTGATTATGCTCGTTGACAAAAGAAACTCTAACGCTAATCGTGCAGCCCTTATGGGGCCTCAGTCTCAAAATCGTCGTATGAGGCTTGAACTAATATATACCAAACTCAATAATGATTAACCCTAAAAAACTTTTTTATGTGTGGAATAGTTGGATACATCGGAGAAAAGCAAGCATATCCTATTCTCATTAACGGTTTATATCGCCTCGAATACCGTGGATATGACAGCGCAGGTATTTCCCTGATAAACAACTCTCTGAAGTTATATAAAACCAAAGGGAAAGTTTCGGATCTGGAAAAATTCGTTCAGGGAAAAGATATTTCAGGCACAGTTGGAATTGCACACACCCGATGGGCTACTCATGGGGAACCAAATGATGTGAATGCTCACCCCCACTATTCCCCTTCAGGAAAAATGGCCATGATCCATAATGGAATCATTGAAAACTATGCCTCACTGAAGGAGGAATTAATTAACCGCGGTCATAAATTCACCAGTGAAACAGATACTGAAGTTCTGATCCATCTTATTGAAGACATTAAGGTTAATGAAAAAGTGAATATCGTACAGGCCCTGCAGATAGCACTCAGCCAAGTAGTTGGGGCCTACGCCATTGTGGTTATTTCCGAGGAAGAGCCTGATATGCTCATCGCTGCCCGAAAAGGCAGTCCGCTGGTTGTGGGAATCGGCGATGGTGATTTTTACCTTGCATCCGATGCCACTCCTATTGTGGAGCACACAAAAGATGTTGTTTATCTGGATGATGAAGAGATAGCTTTGTTAAAGCCAGGAGAAGATCTTAAAATCAGGACCATTTCCAATCAGGTGAAAACGCCTTATATACAGAAGCTTGAAATGAGCCTCAGTGCATTGGAAAAAGGTGGATTCCCGCATTTTATGCTGAAAGAGATATTTGAGCAGCCCCGTTCTATCCGTGACAGTATGCGCGGGCGCATCAGTGCAAAAAAAGATATCGTTTCACTGGGAGGAATAAAGGATTATGAAAATAAGCTTGTAAATGCCAAGCGGATAATAATGATTGCCTGCGGTACCTCCTGGCATGCCGGTTTGGTTGGTGAGTACATGTTTGAATCCATGGCCCGCATACCAGTGGAAGTTGAGTATGCTTCTGAATTCCGTTACCGTCAGCCGGTTATCTATGAAGATGATGTGGTTATTGCCATCTCGCAGTCAGGAGAAACAGCGGATACCATTGCGGCAATAAATCTGGCCAGGGAAAAAGGAGCCACCATCCTGGGTATTTGCAATGTTGTTGGATCAACTATAGCCCGTATCACCGATGCCGGTTCTTTTACTCATGCCGGTCCCGAAATAGGGGTAGCATCAACCAAAGCATTTACCGCACAGGTGACAATATTGATTCAAATGGCTCTTATGATCGCTAAGAAAAAAGGAACCATTACCAAGAGCCGTTTCCATGACCTGGTTTATCAGCTGGATCAGATACCTTCCAAAATCGAACAAGTGTTGAAGGTGGATGAACTGGTGCAGGAGATATCCAGAAAATACATGAACGCTACAAATGCCCTTTACCTTGGCCGTGGTATCAATTATCCGGTAGCACTGGAGGGCGCCCTCAAGCTGAAGGAAATATCCTATATCCATGCTGAAGGCTATCCCGCGGCTGAGATGAAGCACGGCCCCATCGCCCTGATTGATGAAGAAATGCCCGTGGTAGTGATTGCCACTAAATACGGAACCTACGATAAGGTTATCAGCAACATACAGGAAGTAAAAGCACGGAAGGGAAAGATCATTGCCATTGTTACTGATGGAGATAAAGAAGTTAGAAAAATGGCGGACTATGTGATAGAAATACCAGAGACAGATGAAATGCTGGTGCCACTGGTAGCGACTATCCCGCTGCAACTGCTATCATATCACATTGCAGTGCTGCGTGAATGTAATGTTGATCAGCCGCGAAATCTGGCCAAGTCTGTAACTGTTGAATAAAATATCCCAATATTTCAAAAAAAAGCTGCTGGTTAAAGGCAGCCTTTTTTTCTGAACAAAAATCACCTCGCGTAACTTATACTCCTTATGTCAACCACTGTGCATATCAAAAACATGGTCTGCCCGCGCTGCATTATGGCCGTAAATAATTTGTTTGATGACCTGGGCTATACTGTGGAAGATACTCAGCTGGGATGGATCAGGATAAAGGAAGATATTCCTGAGCAGGCTCATCCCGTCATCAGGGAGCGTCTTGCTAAAATTGGCTTCGAACTGATGGAAGATGAGCAGGCAAAGCTTATTGAACAAGTAAAAAATATCATCATAAATAAAATCCATCATTCAAAAGAAGCACCTGAAGGCAGATTATCCGAAGAAATAGCAGAAACCCTGCGCCGCGATTATCATTCGCTAAGCCGGTTGTTTTCCGCCAAAGAAGGCATAACGATAGAACGTTATATTATTCTTCAGAAAACAGAAAAAGTGAAAGAATTGCTTTTTTATGGCAGTCTTTCCTTATCTGAGATTGCCTTCAGGCTCGGGTACTCCTCAGTTGCCCACATCAGCAGGCAATTTAAAGAGGTAACCGGGATGACCCCATCGCAGTTTAAAAAGCAGCAAAGCACTGAAAGAAGACCCATTGACAACCTGACATCAGAAGAATAACCAGAATTCTGCAACA
>JBEPXQ010000287.1:0-3690 GCA_041641835.1 Bacteroidales bacterium | reverse complement strand
TTGTCTCGTCAATAAGTTCGGATAGCTTATTTTTCTCCTCCTCATTCTGTGCAAATAATAAAACATTTGCCAATAACATAATGCTGACTAACAGGATACACTTCTTCATCTGATAATATTTTTGTTTGATTAAAAAAAGTCAGGATTAATCGAGATTTAGCCCATAAAATAATGATTTTTAAAGGCTTAAAGCTCTTGCTTTTACTAGATTTATTATTGTTGTTTTCGGCTGGCAAATATATGTAAAAATGATGGTGCTGCTCATCGGCAAAACATCAAACAACAGTTTTTCTTTTCATTTGTTCACTAAATTTAATTTAGACCAGAAAAAAGAAGTGAGCATAATATTCTTGTTGTTAATTAAATAACAATCCAAATAATATTTAGCTAAGCCCTGCCGCTCCAATGTTTCATATGCAGATATGAATCTTTGTATATATTTGCAGCATGATGCAGAGGATAAGACATACAAAGAAAATTGCCGGGCTACTACTGATCCCGTTTTTTGTATTGCTTATCCATAATCGTTTCGCCAACGGGCATTATCATTACACTCCCAATGGCGATGTTGTTTATCATTCGCACCCCTTTCAAAAAAATTCTAACCCGGCAGGGACGAATCCTTTTGCAAATCACCAGCACACAGCATTGGATTTTAGCATGATCTCCATGCTTACGGGGAGCGAATTTTTTGCCGGCCTTGTATTTATCTTTGCGGGATTCATCCTCAGTAGTTTCCATGAAAGGTGCATCCGAAGTACTATTATCTTCGTTAACCGCTTTAAAATCCGTTACTCTGATTCACGCGCTCCGCCGGCTTTTTTATAGCCCGGTGAAAGAGTGAATTATTTTCAGGAGTAAATTTTAAAGTTATTTTCTTATATGAAGACCAGAATATTATTGTTCATAGCAATGCTGTGGGCAGTGGGTACATATGCCCAGCAGGCACCTGCCATAGTTAAGGGACAGGTGAAGAGCAAAAACGGAGAAATCCCATATATCAACGTAATAATTAAAGGCACCCTACAAGGTGCAGTAACCAACGAAAACGGACAGTTTACCATCAACAACGTAGATCCGGGTTCACACACCCTGATCATCAAAGGTATTGGTTTCAAAAGCAAGGAGCTTCAAATTCAGGTTGATGCGCAACAGACAAAGCAGGTGGACGTAACTGTTGAACCCGACCTTATCAATATGGAGGGAGTGGTAGTATCGGCTAACCGGCATGAAACCGAGCGGCACAACCTGCCGGTGGTTGTCAATACCCTTGATAGCCGCTTGTTTGAAACTACACAGTCGGTTAGCCTGGCTGAAGGCCTGAATTTCACACCAGGGCTGCGCCTGGAGAACAATTGCCAGAATTGTGGTTTTACCGCAGTGAGAATGAATGGTCTGGACGGTCCCTATTCCCAGATTCTGGTGAACAGCCGACCTGTATTTAGTGCCCTGGCAGGCGTTTACGGCCTGGAGCAGATCCCGGCTGCTATGATCGACAGGGTAGAAGTAGTGCGTGGCGGAGGATCCGCGCTTTACGGTGGTAATGCTATAGCCGGTACCATAAATATCATAACAAAAGAGCCGGTTGAGAATACATGGCAAATAGGAATGCAGCAGGGCTTGATAGCCGGAACTACTTCCGACCGGGCCTTGAATGCCAATGCAGCTATTATCAGTGAAAATCGCAAAAGCGGTCTGTTTCTGTTCGGACTGCTACGCGGACGCGATCCCTATAATGCCAACCCAAACGACCTGTGGGATGCCGACGGTGATGGTATTGCAGAAACCAAAGACGATTTTTCAGAGGTATTCCTGCTTGAAAGCCGATCGCTGGGAATTAATGCATTTCACCGGCCCACCGAAAATGGCAAAATTACGGCCGACATCTATAGCCTGAATGAATTTCGTCGCGGTGGAAATGATTTCCACCTTGTGCCTCATTTCGCTGATGTGGCTGAACAGGTTTCAACCAACATGCTTGGCGGTGGATTGGCTTTTGAAACCTTCACCAGCAACCAGAAACACAAGTTCAGTGTTTACACCTCGGCCCAGCGCGTGGATCGCGCAACCTACTACGGAGCCGAGCAGGACCCCAACGCCTATGGCAGTACGGATGAATTGACGACAGTAGCCGGTGCGCAGTATGGCGGTAATTACGACAGACACATCTTTGCTCCCGGACTGCTTACCCTGGGCGCGGAATGGAAATTCCAGGACCTGTTTGATGAAAAGCTGGGCGAGATTAATACCACGGTAGCCGATCAGCAGATCCACAATCTTGGAATTTATATGCAGAACGACTGGAACCTGAAGTGGATCAACCTGCAGGCAGGTCTGAGATATGATAAGCACAGCAATATGCATGGTGGAATATTCAGCCCACGGCTAAATCTGTTGCGCGACATCGGGAAACACTTCCAGGCGCGCATAGGCTATGCTACTGGTTTCCGCCCGCCGCAAATATTCAGCGAAGACCTTCATATTGAGGTAGCCGGTGCACGGAGGGTTATAACTCAGGTGGATGAAAATCTGCAAGCAGAAACGTCCCAAAGCTATACTGCTTCAGTTGATTACACCGGGCAGATTAAAAAATCGGACTTCTATATGCTGGCCGAGGGTTTTTACACCACACTAGACAATGCTTTTGTTTCTGAGATCACCGCTGATCCTGCAGACGAAACCGTCATTATGTTTCGTACCAATGGTTCGGGTGCCACCGTTAAAGGGGTGAATATGGAACTGAAATATGTTCCCCTGGATGATATGTTGTTCCAGGCCGGATTCACCATGCAGCGAAGCCTATACAACGAAAAAGAAGTGCTGTGGGAGCCGGAAAGCGGCAACGCCGATTCAGTGGTCTCCACCACAAACATGTTGCGCACACCCGATGCCTATGGTTATTTCAACCTCAGCTATAAGCCCACTCATCACTGGTCTTTGTCCGTAAGCGGCACCTATACCGGCAGCATGATTGTACCCCATATGACCAATCCTGAAACAGAATACACTGTGCTGGAAGAATCACCGGTGTTTTTCGACCTCAATACCAAGGTGAGTTATCACATGCACCTGTCCGATGATTTCAGGTTAGAAATTTTTGCCGGTGTTAAAAATATCTTCAACAGCTTCCAAACCGATTTTGATGCCGGTATTCACCGTGATGCCGGATATGTTTACGGGCCTTCATTACCCCGCACCTTTATTTTCGGTATAAAAACAGGTGTGTTCAGATAAGCAGCCGGTAATTCCTAAAGAATCCAAAAGCCTGAGGTTATTAGCCCCGGGCTTTTTTTGTGTAGGACAGCTAAGCCGGATTTATAGTTAGATGCCTGGCTTTCACAACCAGTAATGGATTATCTGAATCCTTATTGTTTGCACGTGTTCAACCGGATGGAGAAGATACTGTAACATATCGGGTTGATTGTACAGGAGACTGTAACGCCGCAGATAAAACATGCAGAGAAAAATTTAATTTCAAACCAGCATCTGCTGATTGCACTTGTGAAGGATCTTGTGCCATGGATATTCAGCAGCTATAGTACTTTTTAAATTTAAAGCAATGCAGGTTCTGTATTAGAGTTGTCAAACTTTCACTTTAAGCCCGTCATAAGCGAGATGAACATTATCGGGCAGTTTCTTTTCCACGTCTTCATGTTTGCCGATGAAGTGGCTCATGTGGGTAAGGTAAGC
>JBEPXQ010000286.1:0-3692 GCA_041641835.1 Bacteroidales bacterium | reverse complement strand
AGATAAAACAATAAAACATATTACCCGCTGGTCGCTTTCCTATCATATATTATACGTGTATGTTAAACTGATGCATTTTCTGTTTTACAGAAAAATTGTGGTTGAAGGCAGGGAGAACATTCCTGCTGATGAACCTGTAATATTCGCGCCCAATCATCAAAATGCCCTGATGGACCCCCTGGCTGTAATTTTTACCTCCGGGCGGCAGGTGGTATTTCTTGCCCGGGCGGATATTTTCAGTTCGAAAATCCTCGCCAGGATATTTACCTGGATGAAGATACTGCCGGTGTACAGGATCCGGGACGGAGCTGATAATCTTAAAAACAACGACTCTACCTTTGCGTCTGCCATCAATGTGCTGGAGCATGGCATGCCGGTGGGGCTTTTTCCTGAAGCTGCCCATAGTAATAAGCGTCATCTGTTATCCTTTAAAAAGGGGGTGCCAAGGATTGCTTTTCTGGCCGAGGAAGGTAATAATTACCAGTTGGGAGTGAAGATATTACCCGTGGGAATTTACTATAGCCGCTATAATAAATTCCGCAGTATTTTACATATCAGGTATGGTAAACCTATTGAGGTAAAGGATTATATCGAGGAATATAAAGAGAATCCAAACAAAGGAATGCTCATCCTTCGTGATGCCATGAAAAAAGCCACTGAACCCCTGGTTATCAACATAACAAACCTGGAGTTTTATGATATGTATGAATCGCTCAGAACCATTTACTTTAAGCAAATGGCTAAGCGTCTGAAATTCCGTGAGCTGAATCAGAAAAATAAATTCATAGCCGATAAGATGACTGTGCGGCAGCTGGATAAGTTTGCGCAAAAGCAGCCTGATAAAATGGTCAGGCTTAACCGGATGGTGGAGGTTTTGCGGAGGAATGTGAAAAAATACAGCTTGTCCTATCAATCTATAGCAAAACCCAGGCTCAATCTTTTTCGCCTTGCCTGGAATTCACTGCTGCTGTTGGTGTTTTTTCCGTTGTTTGTTTACGGTCTGGTGAATAATTTTTTGCCATATATTCTTCCTAAAATTCTTGTGCTGAAGGTGAAAGACAAACAGTTCCACTCTTCTATCAAGTTTGTTTGGGCCATATTCATGCTTCCGGTTTTCTATATAGTTCAAACAATAATTGTAAGCTCCTTTGTGGAGGAATGGTACTGGTGGGTGCTTTATTTCATATCGCTGCCGGTTACAGGTCTCATAGCACAGTTCTATCACGAATGGTTTGCACTTACCAGAAAAGACATTCTTCTTTTCAGACTAAAAAAGACCAATAAAAAGGTTTACCGGAAAATAAAGGAACTCCAAAGTTCAATTATTAACTGCCTGGACGAGATACTTGCTGCCTGATGATTGTCAGCCGGTTTTATTGCCAATACCTACTTTTAGTGTTTCTTTTTCAGAAGAAGCGATAATGGCTGCACCACAGCTGTCGCTCCACACATTGGTTGCGGTACGGAACATATCCAGGATCCTGTCCACGGCCAGAATCAGTCCTACACCTTCCAGCGGAAGTCCTACTGCTGAAAGTATTACTGTTATCATCACCAGGCCTGCCATGGGGATAGCTGCTGCACCTATGGAAGCCAACAGTGCTGTAATGACCACGATCACCTGATTCATCAGGCTCATCTCCACTCCATAAGCCTGCGCAATAAACATGGCTGCTACACATTCGTACAGTGCGGTGCCGTCCATATTGATGGTTGCACCCAGGGGCAATGTAAAGCTGGATATTTTGTTGCTCACCCCGGCTTTTTCTTCAGCGGCGGTCATCGTTAGGGGAAGTGTGGCACCGGATGATGAAGTTGAAAAGGCAGTGAGAATGGGAGTGCTCATGGCTGAAAAATGGCGCACTGGATTAATTTTCCCTATCGCACGCAGCAGCAATGGAAGAGTGATAAAGGCATGTATCAGCAAAGCCCCCGTTACTGTAGCCATGTATATTCCCATGCTGCTTACCAGCTGGCCCAGGTCATCCTGATCAGCAATTACTTTTGCCACAATTCCGAATATCCCCAGCGGTGTGAAGCGGATCACCCACATGGTGATCTTCATCATCACATCAAATATGGCATTGAAGATGTCCCTCAAGGTTTTTTGAGGCCTGGCACTTATGCGGGTAATAAAAAAGCCAAACAGGATGGCAAAAAAGATAATGCTGAGCATATCACTGTTGGCCATAGCATTAAAAATATTCTCCGGGACAATATCCATTAATGTTTGCCCCAGGCCCTTGTATTCTCCCAGCCCTTCAACTTCCTGCATCAGGCTGAGGTCGGCACCTTTGCCAGGCTGAATGATATTCACGAGGATAAGACCTGTTACTATAGCAAAAGTGCTGGTCATCACATAATAAAGGATAGTCTTCAGGCCAAGCCGGCCCAGGCTGTCTCCACTGCCTATATTAGTTACTCCTGAAATTATGGAACTCAATATCAGGGGGATTATAAGCATCTTAAGCAACCTCAGAAAAAGATCACCCAGCCAGCTGACATAGCTTACTGGTTTATTTTCATAGGCTGCATCAATAATTTTTTTCCTGTGTTCATTATAAAGCTCAGGGCCCAGATGTGTTTTAACATCCACGATGAATTCCGTGCGGGTGTCCCAGGTTTTTCCCTGGAAGCTTTGCATGCGCTCTACCAGCACACTGTCCTTGCTGGTTCTCTGAAGCTTTTCCAGCTTGCTTTCACTATAGCTGTATGTGGTGGAAAAAATAAGGCCGTAGATAACTGCCAGTACTAAAGCTATCAAGATCTGCCAGTGAAGCGCGATTTTTTTCATCTCCCCGAATGGTTTTTGTCAAGTTATTAAACAGGAATTAAAATTGTTATTGACTGAAATTGTGTTATTTTTGGGTCATATTCGATCAGGCCCTCTTCAAATCATTAATACGATGCACAATATTACACTTTTTAAAGATTATTTGCAAAAGATAGCCGCGTTTATGCTTCTATTGGTATTCGCAGGCAATATATCCGCCCAGCACCCGAATATCCTCATCGATAGCACCGGTGCACCTCAGGAACCCACCATAAGCATGGATATCAATAATCCTGATCACCTGATGGCAGGAGCCAACATAAGGCAGGCATATGGAAGCACGGATGGTGGGCTAACCTGGACTGAAGATACCCTTACTTCAACACTTAGCTTACATGTATCCGGTGATCCCTGCCTGATAGCGGATACAGCAGGTAATTTCCATTATTTCCATTTGGGCAGCCAGGGAAGCAACTGGTTATTCAGCATTGCCACCAGGCGAACCGAGCACCCCGACAGTATGTGGAAAAGTGGAGTAGCCATATATCCTGATGGTGTTCACATGCACGATAAGGAATGGGCAGCAGTTGACCCGGCTACCAATAATATGTACGTCACCTGGACAGCCTTTGATGATTACGGCTCAGCTGATCCCGGCAAAAAAACCAGCATCATGTTTTCTTCCTCTTTTGATAATGGAGCCAGCTGGAGTACCGGGATAGAGATCAATGAAGTAATGGGAAACTGCCGTGATAAAGACAGTACTGTGGAAGGAGCTGTGCCGGCAGTTGGCCCCAATGGAGAGGTTTACGTTTCCTGGGCCGGCCCCGAAGGGATTGTTTTCGACCGCTCACTGGACTCGGGAAAGACCTGGCTGGCGCACGATATTTTCGTGAGCGATATGCCCGGAGGCTGGAAC
>JBEPXQ010000285.1:0-3700 GCA_041641835.1 Bacteroidales bacterium | reverse complement strand
ACCGTCACCGATGTCCATTCATGCGTATTTAGTGATATGGTAACAGTGATGGTCAATCCGCTTCCACCGGTTGAGGCCACTTCAGCTGACAGCGCTATTTGCCTGGGGGACAAAACAGAACTTGAAGCCTTTGGAGCTCCTTTTTTCGAATGGAGTAATGGCATGACAGGGCAGACTATCACCGTAATGCCAATGACCACTATCGTCTATACCGTTACAGGTACTGATGCAAATGGTTGTCGCAATACTGCCAAAACTTCTGTATTAGCAGAAGATTGTTCCACGTTTTATGTTCCAAACGCATTTTCACCAAATTCTGATGGCATCAATGACACTTATGCCCCACTTGGCGATTTTGCAGCCTTTGATGATTATAGGCTGATTATCTATAACCGGTGGGGAGATATGGTTTATAAAACTGAAGACCCTGCTGATGGCTGGAATGGAATGGTGGATGGAGAGCCGGCCCAGGCAGGAGTGTATATTTATTATGTGTACTTCCGAAGTATCTGGGGAAAAGAATTCGACAAAACCGGATCGGTTACCTTGGTAAGATAAGGACTTGCATTAGGCAATCGCGTTAACCGCAAGTTATTGTGTGCTATGTTTTTTCTTCAGGCAACTTTTTGTAGATTTAGAGGTGTCTTTTTCTAAATCTGCAAAAACTTCAGGTATGTATAGAAATTTATTACTCTTATTAGTGCTGATGTTCTCCTACATCGCAGGAAAAAGTCAATGCAATATTGACATTCTAAAACCTACTGCTGACACAACCATTTGTGTGGGTGATTCTGTTCATTTATTATCGGATGGATCCTGTACCTTTTTAATGAACAATACTTTTGATAATGGAACTATTGGTGCAGGCTGGTCTTCAACAGCTGCTAATCCTGTTTTTACCAATCCCTGTGGCCCGGGTCCTAATTCCTGGCATTTGTGGGTTGGTACTACACCCTCTCAAAATCGTACTCTTGTAACTAATTCCTATGATGTTTCTTCCACTAGTTGTGTGGTAAAATGGTGGATGCGTTATGGCCGGGTTCAAGGTTCGGGTAACTGTGAGGACCCCGACTGGCAGGATGAGGGTGTGCATCTTCAATATTCTACTAACGGCGGAACCACCTGGACTGATTTTCCAGGTCCGGATTTAGAACCTGTGGGTAATTTTTCCACCGCAGCGCCCTTTACCACCACTACATTTGGCAGTGGTGGTTACTGGCAGCCTTATTCCTCCCAAGGCGCTCAGGCATCCAGTGAATTATATTACTGGAATAAGTATGAAAACAATGTTCCCAGTGCAGCTGCCACAACAAATACCCGCTTTCGCTGGGCGCAGCTGGCTACCAGTAATCAGGGTTATGATGCATGGGGTATCGATGAAGTGGAAATATACTGCCCCGGTCAGCAAAATGTAGCCTGGTCACACGGTGATACTACCTTTGACGGAGGCTGGGTAAGTCCGACGTCCACAACAACCTACACGGTTTTTATCCTGGATACATCAGGAAATTCAGCCAGTGCCAATGTTAAGATCACTGTTATCCCGGAAGTGGACCCCGGCCTTGGTCCTGATACTACCATTTGCAAGAATCCCGGCAATTATGCCATTCTTGAGGCAGATAGCGGATATGACACCTACCAGTGGAGCACGGGAGCATCCACACAAGCTATACAGGTTGCCAACTCAGGGACATATTATTGTACAGCTACCAAAGGAAACTGCACAGGCACCGATTCTGTTACTGTAACAGTGATGCCGGCCCCTGTTGCCAATGCCGGGATGGATCAGGAAATCTGCATCGGAGATACCGCCACACTGGCGGCCAGCCCTGTAAGCGGCTTCTATATCTGGAGTACCGGCGATTCTACACAATCTGCTATAGTCGCGCCACAGAATGACACCACTTATTACCTTACAGTGGGAACTGCAGCCAACTGCGTTTCTTATGACACCATCAATATCACAGTGCATCCACTGCCCAATGCTGATGCCGGAGCAGATGCAGAGATCTGCCGCGGAGAGCAGGTTAATCTCACTGCCAGCGGGGGTCAGCAATATGAATGGAGCACCGGCGATATGGTAGCCGATATCACGGTTTCGCCCACGAGCACAACCAGCTACACAGTAACCGTCACCGATGTCCATTCATGCGTATTTAGTGATATGGTAACAGTGATGGTCAATCCGCTACCATCGGTTGAGGCCACTTCAGCCGACAGCGCCATCTGCCTGGGTGCAGATACAGAACTTGAAGCTACCGGAGCCTCATTTTTTGAGTGGAGTAACGGGATGACTGGTCAGAAAGTAACAGTTATGCCGATGTCGTCCACTACCTACACTGTAACAGGTATTGATGATAAGGGATGCAAGAACACCGCATCCACCACCGTGATAGCCGAAGACTGTTCAACCTTCTACATTCCCAATGCATTTACACCTGACGCAGATGGTGTTAATGACACCTATGCCCCTCTTGGCGATTTTGCTGCCTTTGATGACTATATGCTGACTATCTACAACCGCTGGGGAGATTTGATTTTTAAAACCGAAGACCCGGAAGATGGCTGGGATGGAATGATTGATGGAGAACCGGCACCGGCAGGTGTTTATGTCTATCACGTTTACTTCCGAAGTATCTGGGGAAAAGAATTCGACAAAACAGGATCGGTTACACTGCTTCGTTAAACCAAATAAAAAATTGACAGAAAAAGCTGCCGGTAATATGGCAGCTTTTTTTATGCAGGCAACTTTTCATGTACTGGTTTCCGTCTTAATATAAACCACTTAATTTAGACTCATGTACAGAAAAATTTTACTTACTGTTCTATTGATGTTCGCATTCATTTATGGCAGAAGCCAGTGTAACATCACTATTCTGAAACCATCCTCAGATACCACTATTTGTGAGGGCGACTCTGTTCATCTATTTTCAGAAGGATCCTGTACCTTTCTTATGAATAATCCTTTCGATAACGGAACTATTGGAGCCGGCTGGTATTCTACTCAGGCTAATCCTGTTTTTACAAATCCTTGCGGACCAGGACCTGTTTCATGGCACTTATGGGTAGGCACTACTCCATCCAATCAAAGAACACTGGTTACCAATTCATATGATGTTTCATCCACCAGTTGTATTATAAGGTGGTGGATGCGTTATGGCCTGGTTTCAGGTTCGGGACCCTGTGAGGATCCCGACCTGCCAACTGAAGGTGTGCATTTGCAGTATTCTACTAACGGCGGAACCACCTGGACTGATTTTCCCGGCCCGAATTTAGAACCTGTGGGTAATTTTTCAACAGCTCAACCATTTACCACACAAACACCGGGAAGTGGTGGCTACTGGCAACCTTATTCAGGTCAGAGTACACAAAGCAGCAGTGAGCTATACTACTGGAATGAGTATGAGAATAATGTGCCACCGGCGGCAGCTACTACAAATACCTCATTCAGGTGGGCACAGTTATCCAACAGTTCACAGGGGTTTGATGCCTGGGGTATCGATGAAGTGGAAATATACTGCCCCGGTCAGCAAAATGTAGCCTGGTCACACGGTGATACTACTTTTGACGGAGGCTGGGTAAGTCCGGCGACCACAACAACCTACACGGTTTTTATCCTGGATACATCAGGAAATTCAGCCAGTGACAATGTTAAGATCACCGTTATCCCGGAAGTGGACCCCGGCCTTGGGCCTGATAC
>JBEPXQ010000284.1:0-3702 GCA_041641835.1 Bacteroidales bacterium | reverse complement strand
TATCTCATGTGCGCAGCTGAGCTTGCAGGCTTTCCCGGCTGATATCCGGCTTGAAAGCAGGGCCATCCAAAGAGTATGGCGCAGTGCATCAGACCTACCATCGCATTTAGCGGTGTCAGGGAAAAAGCTGCCTTTAAGGCTGTCAACCATATGCCGGGTTTGTTGTGTAATCTCATATGCCTGCTTAGCCACAAAAGGGTGAGTAACAGCCCACCATTTTTCCTGTGGTGACACTTCCATAAATTCACTGAACATATTTTGCCCGTGAAGGTTAGCATTCAAGATTACACAAACAAACAAAATCAAGAGTTTAGCACCTGCCTTCATACACCTGTTTTCGATTCTGTATAAAAATAAGTATTTTTGAGGAAAAAGCAAATATCATGATGTATATAACCAGAAAAGAGCGATTTAATGCTGCTCACAGGCTTTTTCGTGAAGATTATTCTGATGAACAAAACCTGGAAGTGTTTGGGAAATGCAGCAACCCCAATTGGCATGGGCACAACTATGAGCTTTTTGTAACAGTAAAAGGAAATGTGGATCCGCAAACCGGATTTGTTGTTAACCTCAAGAAGCTCAGCCAGGCTATCAGGCGGCATGTAATTGATAAAATCGATCATAAAAATATCAACCTTGAAGTGGATTTTATGAAAGACAAAATGGCTTCTTCCGAAAATATTGCATTATCCATCTGGCAACAGCTGGAGCAGCCAGTAAAAGCCATGAACGCACAGCTGTATTGCGTTAAATTATATGAAACAGAGAATAATTTTGTAGAATATTACGGAGAATGATACTTTTGACGCACAAAAGCAACCACCATGAGCAATAAAGAACAACCAAAAGAAATTGACCATCCATATTATGACCCGGAAGATAGTAATGTTGGAGGATATGAAAAAATAGAGCACTATAATCCTGAACGTATCGCTAAACTTCAGCCATTATACCGTCAGATCCTTGATCTGATAGGAGAAGATCCAAAACGCGAAGGCTTGCTGGATACTCCAAAGCGTGTGGCTAAGGCCATGCAATATCTCACACATGGATATTTTCTTGACCCTGAGCGCATCCTGAAATCAGCCATGTTTAAGGAAGATTACCGGCAAATGGTGGTAGTAAAAGATATTGAGATATATTCATTATGCGAGCATCATATGATCCCTTTCATAGGAAAAGCGCATGTGGCATATATCCCCAATGGTTATATCGTTGGCCTCAGCAAAATCCCGCGGGTAGTAGATGCTTATTCAAGAAGGCTTCAGGTACAGGAACGTCTTACTACTCAGATCAAGGATGCGATACATAAAACGCTTAATCCTCTTGGTGTGGCCGTTGTTATAGAAGCCAAACACTTATGCATGGCTATGCGAGGAATTCAAAAGCAGAATTCAGTTACAACAACTTCTGATTTTACCGGCGCGTTCACCATAGACAAAACACGGCAGGAATTCCTGCACCTGATCGATGCTGACCTTTCATGATATGTCATAAAGGCATATTTTTATCGCTGGCATTTTTTTTGCCATAAAGGGTTCAGAAAAAAACAATCGATTCTTTTAGCCGTTATAGAATTCAATTTAAAACAGCAACTATGTTAGATCAAAGAAATAACAACAGCATTTTCGGCGGACGATCAGAGTCCTATGGTTCAGTGAGCATCAGTACAGATGCAGCGCGCACTTTCATGACCAAGGTTTTTTCATGGATGTTTATCGGCCTTGCTATCACAGCCTTTGTAGCCTGGACATTTGCCAGCAGCGAACAACTGATGAGCCTGCTGATTACCCAATCAGGCATTTCCTTGATTGGCTGGGTGGTGATGTTTGCCCCATTTGCTATGGTTTTACTAATGTCATTCCGGTTTGAAAAAATGTCATCCGGTACACTTACATTAATGTTTGGCGGGTATGCCATTCTGATGGGAATGAGTCTCAGCTTTATCCTTCTTGCATTCACAGCAGCATCAGTATTCCAGACGTTCGCGGTTACAGCGGGGATGTTTGGAGCTATGGCTCTTATCGGGTACACCACCAAAACAGACCTCACGAAGTTTGGCGCCTATCTTTATATGGCATTAATTGGCCTCATCCTGGCCATGGTAATAAACTGGTTTTTGAACAGCTCTGCCATGGAGTATATCATTAGCATAATAGGTGTATTGATCTTCACCGGCCTTACTGCTTATGACACACAGAAACTAAAGCGTATCGGCAGCGCTTCTGAATCAATGGGACAGGAAAATACAAACAAATATGTGATCATGGGTGCACTTACTCTCTACCTTGATTTTATTAACCTGTTTCTGTTCCTGCTAAGGCTAATGGGCGACAGAAAGTAATTTAATTTCAACAAGATAAAAAAACCGCCGATGATTACCGGCGGTTTTTTTATTTCTTACAATTATTGAGTCTTATACTTCAGCACTCCCGGTGGGCATCTTCCTGTCCACTTTTTTCATGAGTCCCTGCAGTACATTGCCAGGACCTACTTCTGTATAGGAAGTCATACCATCAGCAATCATATTTTTCATGATGTGTGTCCAGCGTACGGCAGAGGTTAACTGTTCCACCAGATTCTTCTTGATCCTGGCGGGCTCTGTTTCCGCTACCGCGGATACATTCTGATAAACCGGGCATATTGGTTTCCCGATTTGCACATCAGCAATAGCATTGGAGAGTTTTTCCTGCGCGGGTTCCATCAGTGGTGAATGAAATGCTCCACCTACTTTTAAAGGAAGTGCGCGTTTTGCACCCGCCTGTTTTAGTTTTTCACATGCCAGCTTCACACCTTCCATTGAACCAGAGATCACAAGCTGCCCGTGTGTATTGTAGTTGGCCGGAACCACCACTTCATCTTTAATATCCTTCAACAGGTTTTCCACCATTTCATCTTCCATGCCTACTATGGCAGCCATGGTTGATGGAGCCATCTCGCATGCTTTCTGCATGGCTAAAGCGCGGGTATAAACCAGCCTTAAGCCGTCTTCAAAAGACATGGCTCCTGCAGCCACTAATGCTGAAAACTCACCCAATGAATGACCGGCAACCATTTCCGGCTGGAATCTATCGCCCATCATCTTTGCCAGTATTACGGAATGCAGAAATATGGCAGGTTGAGTTACCCTGGTTTGTTTCAGGTCTTCATCAGTACCCTCAAACATAAGGTCGGTGATACGAAAGCCCAGGATATCATTGGCCTTTTCAAACATTTCCTTTGCTTCCTCAAAGTTGTCATACAGGTCTTTACCCATACCAACATACTGTGCTCCCTGTCCGGGAAAAACATATGCTTTCATAATCAAAGTTTTGATTTATTGTTGCAAAGATAACCAAGAAATGGGAATCATAATTCCTGAAGCGGGATAGTTTAATGAAACATAAGGATGCGAATTCCGATAAAAAAAGGAGTGTGACACTGCGCATCATGAAACGCATTCGGCCACACTCCTACCTAATCACTAAACCCAAAAACTAATAATTATATATCGGTACCGGTAGTCCGGTCTTCTATTGTCATAAGTGGTTTCATATAAGCTAATCCTGTGCCAAAGTAACATAAAATCATTATTTTTGTTTACTCTTTTGGTCTTTTTATTAAACATTATTCTTCTATACAGATTATGAGGCTCTAAAGAATAGATCAGAAGCTAAAATCAACGATTTTATATAAATAACATGCTTTGTTTACTCCTTTGCT
>JBEPXQ010000283.1:0-3704 GCA_041641835.1 Bacteroidales bacterium | reverse complement strand
GCCGTGGTAGGCGCCTCCAAAGGCCCCCACATGTTCGATATCATCGAACTGCTCGGCAAAGAAGAAACCATCAAACGAATTGAAAAAGCGATTGAGGTGTTGGGGTAAAGCCCCTCACCCCTTCCCGATAGCCATCGCATAGGCGTCAACTTAAGCGTGTTATTAACAAGGAGATGTTCTAAAAAAGTGGCGGGGTAACGTTTTGAGAACAAAAAGGATACGGATACTTGCAAAAAACATCCATCACAACGTAAAATGCAAGCAGAGCGTATCCAATTTTCAGGTCGTAAAATTAGGGATTTTTTTACTCACTACCGGGCGAATTCTTTAGCAAAAAAACTTGGGGCTACCTATCGAAAGCACCGTAAATTTACCATTGCCGATATGGTCATTGGGTATTGGATGCTGACCACATCCAAGGAGTTCAGTTTTGACAAATGGGCTGCACAAATCAGCCTCCTTAAAAAAACCTCCCTTAGTGGGCAAGCCATATGGAAACGGCTGAAGCCTGAGGTGAACCTGGTGCTAAAAGAATTGCTAAACAAAAGCTTACAACACCAACAGGGAAAATTGATTGACCAAGGGGTTTATAAGACCTTCAAGAACGTTTTTGTCCAAGATGCCACCCACCTTTCCCTTCCGCGTTGTTTAGCGGCTATTTTTCCGGGCAGCCATTCCAGGTATGGCGCTTCAGCTACGGCAAAAATCCAAGCGGTGTTTAATATGAAAACGGGGCGGTTTACTGATTTTTTACTGCAATCATTTCGGGATACGGACCAAAAAGATAGCCCCAGACTGCTGCCAAAAGTTCAAAAAGGTGATTTAATTATCAGGGACTTAGGATACTTTGTGCTTTCGGTATTTGAACAAATCAAAGATAAAGGCGGATTCTTTTTAACCCGCTTTCGCTATGGGGTTACGTTAATAACGGAGGAAGCAGAACAGCCTATTGACCTGGTCAAGCTTATTAAAAAACAAAAAGGCCCCATTGATGTGAATGTAAAAATGGGAAAGAAACAGAAGGTTGCTTGCAGGCTTGTGGGTATCAAGGTGCCTGAACAAGTGGCCAATGAACGTAGACGAAAGGCTAAAGCCGATAGGAATAAAAAGGCCAAACACTCCAAAGAATACCTTCTTTTGCTTGGCTATACTTTTTATGTAACCAATGTTGACAAGCAAACCTGGAGCACCAACGACATTGAAAAGGCCTACAGGGGACGTTGGTATATTGAAATCCTGTTTAAAGGATGGAAAAGCCACCTCCGCTTTAACAGCACTATCCCTGCACCCTATATCAACCAAACGAGGGTGGAGTTCCTTATTTATACCAATTTATTGCTAATCACACTACTCGTGTTGCCAGCTTATATTTTCGCACATTTTTCAGCTGTGAAAAAAGGAAAGTATGTAAGCATCCTGAAAGTCTGTTCTTTGATTGCCAATAACCTGGGATTGATACTGAATACAGGTAAGCCCGTAAAACTATCCAGACACATTCAAAAACATTGTCTATATGAATCCAGAAAAGACCGGTGTAATGCGATTGAATACCTCACCAAAACTTATCCTTAAGTTGACGCTTATGCGATAGCTTTCGGGATCCCTGCTTGTTTTGCGAGACATACCCTCGTATGCCAGGAGTAAAAATACAGCATTACAATTGCAGTGGTTGACGCTTCTATTTAATGCCAACTCGCAAAAAAAAATAAATTCATGTTTTTCATCATGCGTTGAGGTGCAAATTTTTGAACTCTTGCCTTGGAAATACTTTGAGTTCGGAGGTAAGGTGAGAAAAAGCGTGCAGGCAACAGGATATCCTGTGGCACTGCACGCTTTGGCTTAACGCTTATAAACCAATCAGTTTAAAGAAAAACTATCGCCTTCTGCAAATATACTCAGGCTAAGTCCTTGCCCCTTTAACAAGCCATTTTCACGGCGGACTTCCTCATTACTGTTTCTCACAACAATCACCTGGCTTTCGCCGATAACGCGTGCTTTGTTTTTTTCCACAAGGATGGCTGTAGATTCATCAATGCCTATTCCTGTAAAACCCGGATTTTCAAGCACCACCGTAAGCAGTCGGTTCATGCGCATCCGTCGGATGAAATGCTGATCGATGATAACTTTCTCCAACAAACCCAGCCCCGGCTTTATGATCATGTTATCGGCTTCAATGGTTCGGAAATCGCCCGTATACTCCGGATGCTTGAGCTCGTCTCCGGTAATCATTTTCCGGCTCATCATAGCAGCGCCTGCACTTGTTCCGGCTACCGTAGCCCCATCCAGAAAAGCATCCTTAATTGCCTGATGCACTTTTGTGTTTCTGACAATCTCCATAAACTGACGCTGATCGCCACCGGTGATATAAATAAGCGTGGCTCCTCTTAAGGAGTCAAGGCGAGACTCCGAAACGCTTTCCGTCTCCTGTATATTAAACGTGTGAATATCGTTAACACCCATTTCCCTAAACTGCAGCGAACTGTAATAGGCCGAGGTGTCGGGAATACCGCTCGACATCGGTAGTACAACCATGTAACCTCTCTCTCCGATACCTGAGATCCTGATTAAAGAATCGACCATTGCATCAGGCCTTCCGCCACCGCCAATAATAAAAAGTTTTCCTTTGGCCCTTTCCTGGATGGTTAGCGGCTTGTTTTCTTGCTTAACACCAGTGCTGTTGCATGACAACATCGCAAGAAGCACAATTATTCCGATGATATTTCTCATTACAAATATTTAAAGTTTTGATTTTTAGTTCGATCAACTCACTGTATGATAACTTTTCCGGAAACCTTGTAATCGCTGTGGATAACGGTCAGAAAATAAATGCCAGCAGACAAGTAACTGACATCAATGGTTTGCGATATCTTTTGCCTGAAGATTTCGGTGCCGTCAATTGCTGACAGAATCAGCTCTGAATCTTCATCCGCTCCCTGTACATAAATAACATCTTTGGCAGGATTCGGAAAAACCTTCAGGCTGTTTATCGTCTCTGTTTCTTCGATGGCGTTGAGCGATCCCATGGACTGCGATGTGCTTTCATCCAAAAGCCGGAACCGCATATTTGCAAAGCCGGCCACATTGCGTGGTTCGCCCGAACTCACTGCCGATTCAGTGCTAAAGCCTCCCTGAGTGCCATTATTGATGAGCATCGCCATCGGGAAATCGCCCATCGAAGTGACATAAGACTGTTCATCCTCACGGTAATACTTCATGACAATCCCCTCGCCCAGCCAGATACCAAATCGCAGTTTTGAAAGATTCATAGCGTAAGGCACTGCTGTCATGGTGTTTTCCCAGAAATCAGAGGATGTGAAAGTCTGAGGCATAACGACGGTTGTTTCAAGCAAAGCTAATCCCGGCTCAAACTCCAGCTCCCCATCATAAGAGGCATACGTCTGATGCACATTGCTGCAGTATGTTTTTCCCACCAAGTGAGCATCATCTCCCGCAAAGGCAGAAATGCCCTGCCGCATTTGAGCGGTAAGCGATTCGCCCAGCGAAGTTTCTGTCATAAACGCGACCAGATCCGCATCTGCATTACCCGCAAAAAGGAATTTTTTAAACGAACTCACTCTGTCTGCCCAGGCATTGTTGTCGCCACCCACCACACTCAGGTTGAGGATTTCAGTCCTGTCAAATCCATCCTGCGATAAAGCGCTTTGGTAACTGTCAGCTTCTGAGCTGCTGGTGCTCACTATCAA
>JBEPXQ010000282.1:0-3709 GCA_041641835.1 Bacteroidales bacterium | reverse complement strand
TGAAAACTTTCTTTACTTTATTTTTAATTTTGTGTGTGTTACCGGTGTTAAACACGCAAACTGCCGTTGCTGAAAAAAGCACAGTAAAGCTGGAGGAGCAAATTGATGAACTGAAACAACAAAACAAACAGCTTCTCTACCAACTTCACTCGCTTCAGGAAAAGAGCAGCATACTACAGCAGAGTCTCGAAGAGCGGATTTTTCACGGTGAAGAAACTGTCAGCCTTCTCCAGGAACAACTAAAACTGCAACAGCAACTCACTGCGGTGCTTGAGCAAAAGCTGGAGAAAACCAATGAAGATGTGACCACGCAGATGAGTACGCTTTCTAACCAACAAAAAACTATGCAAACAGTCCAGTATCCCGGTCTGTTTGTTGCTCTTTTGCTGGGTTTTATTGTTTATATTGTTTTAGGCAGACGACTCCGCAGCAAACAACTGGCTCTTTCTCAGGATATGGTTCAGCTGGGTGATCTCATGTCGGGTTCTTTGGAAACTATTAAAAAGGATCATAAGAAAGCAGAGGAAAAGATCAAAAATGATCTGAAAGAATTTTCTGAAAAAGCCAAACACGATCACGACAGACTTTCCAATGATTTTACAGTGCAGTTAAAAAATTTCGCGCGTGACTCGGAACAGAGCTTTATTGAAAAGATTAAACCGCTGGAGCTGAAACTAAGCACGCATGATAAAAGTTTTAACGATTATTCGGGAAGGATCGAAGAAATTAAGAACTTCATCAGCGAACAGTTGACAGAAAAAGAATCACAGAAAGACAGCTGATCTTTCAGAAACTTCAGGCTCACGGATCAACGGGCATCGCTCAGGCTACAAAGCCCGGTGCCCCTGCTTTTTTGCGCAATCTTGTCTGCACAGCATTACTTCTGAGTTCCCTCAATGCATCTTTGCCTGCCCAACGCGCTCCTTTATTTTCTGATGCAGCCAGCACTTCTGCTGTGCCGATGGCATATGGATTCAACGAAAGTCTGCGCTTTCCTATCTGTCTCACTGCCCAGCTAACAGCTTTTTTAACCATATCCCGCTCATCCTGGGCGTATCCTGGAATAATATCCAGAAAGTCCACATACACCTGGTCTTTCACATCCTTGTTGCCCAGCGCTAGCTTTGCCATTAGTGCGAATCCTGCTCTTTTGGTAAACTCATGCTCTGCCTCCACCCATTCATAAGGCAGTGCCCACGCCTCATCAGTACGGTGAAAAAGATTAAAGCAGGCTCCATCACACAGGTCCCAGGAGTATGCCTGGCTAAGCCAATTTTCCATTTGCTCGCGGGTAATCAGTTTTGGATCGCCGATCATTGTTGCCAGCATCCGCGCCTCGTGTATGCCTGTATCCCACAACGACAATGAAAGATCATGATCTTTCTTAAGTTTGCGGGCGATTCCCCTTATTTCAGGCGTCCTGACACCCAGGGCTTTACCCGATGACACGCCAAAGTGTTCCATTTTAAGCGTGTAGCCGGGCTCGGCAACAGCTTTCAGCATTTCAACAACCTCATGAGTTTTGTTCATTTTACTTACTTTTGATCCACTAAATTAAACAAAATGGATAAGGAAAGGATTCTTCAAGCTGCATTGAAATATATTGACTTAAATCAAGAAGATGAGCATAACGGTCACGGATATTGGCATATACGACGAGTGGAAGCGCTAGCCGTGGAGCTTGCTGAAGCTGAAAAAGCTGATATATTCACTACCAGGCTTGCCGCCCTGCTTCATGATCTGGATGACTATAAGCTGGGAGGCGATGAAAAGGCTTTGCCCCTGGCCTCCAGATTTCTGAATGAACATATATCTGACAGGCATTTGATTAACAGGATTCTGGAAATAATCAGGCAGGTATCCTTTAAGGGCGCAAAAGTTCATAACCAAACCCATAGTCCTGAAGCAGATTGTGTGCAGGATGCCGATCGCCTGGACGCCATTGGAGCCATCGGGATAGCCAGAACATTTGCCTATGGAGGAAGTAAAAACCGGCGCATTTATGATCCGTCCGTGAAACCTGTTTGCCATACAAGCTATTCGGAATATCAGAATAATACCAGTCCTACTATCAATCACTTTTACGAGAAGCTACTGCTATTAAAAGACAGGATGAAAACTCAAACCGGTAGAAAAATCGCAGAGAAACGCCATGCGTTCATGGAGGAGTTTTTGAGACACTTCTATGAGGAGTGGCAGCTAATAAAAGATAAAAACAAATAAAAGATCAGATAATATGAGAACCATTACAATTATTGCCGCGGTGCTGTTAATAATAAGCGGCCCGTTGTTTGCACAGGATGATGAAAAAGCAAAGAGCCTGGAATTTGATACGATCGCCGCGGTGAAGACAACACCGGTTAAAGACCAGCACATATCAGGAACTTGCTGGAGCTATGCTGCCACCTCTTTTATCGAAACTGAGCTGCTTCGAATGGGAAAAGGAAGCTTTGACCTGTCAGAAATGT
This sequence comes from Bacteroidales bacterium, assembly GCA_041641835.1. Lineage (GTDB taxonomy): Bacteria > Bacteroidota > Bacteroidia > Bacteroidales > PWNQ01 > PWNQ01. Next base: position 1,241 of record JBEPXQ010000282.1, on the reverse strand, counting down.
TTTTTGTGAAATATGCTTATATGGAAAAAGCTAAAAATTATATACAGCTTCATGGGAAGGCTAATTTCTCACAGGGAGGTCAGGCACATGACGTTACGGATGTTGTAAAAGAATTTGGAATGATCCCGGAGGAGCACTATAGCGGCATGATAAAAGGCCAGGAACTTCCCGACCACAGGGAACTGGAGAAGGCATTAAAAGGTTATCTGGACGGTGTGTTGGCTGCCAAAGGCAAAGGAACCACAGAAGTATGGTTTGATGGATTTAAAGCTATTCTGGATGTTTACCTGGGGACTGCACCTGAAACATTCAGCCATGAAGGGAAGAAGCATAAAACAAAAAACTTCCATAACAAGATCGGTTTCAATCCTGATGATTATGTGGAAATCACCTCTTTCAACCATCATCCGTACTACAAGCCCTTCCGCCTTGAAATCCCTGATAACTGGGATTATTCTGATTATTACAACCTGCCGCTTGATGAGCTAATGCAGATAATCGATCATGCCTTTGAAAACGGTTTCTCTGTTTGCTGGGATGGTGACGTGAGCGAAAAGTTTTTTGAATTTGCTGCCGGTTTAGCAGTTGTTCCCGTTGATGAGAGTTGCCCCATAGAAGAATTTACTGCCGAAACAGCTGAGCAGGATATAGATCAGGAAATGAGACAAAAGCATTTTGGCAGTTTCTCCACTACTGATGACCATCTGATGCACCTTACGGCAGTTATTAAAGATGAAAGCGGTCGCAAATATTATGTCACAAAAAACTCATGGGCTGCTGACAGTAATGACAATAACGGGTACCTAAACATGTCAGAAAGCTACCTTAGGCTTAACACCGTAGCAATTATGGTGCACAAAGATGCCATTCCTGATGAGATCAGAAAGAAATTGAGCTTCTAAAAAAATTATCGTGAACCACGTAGAAGAAAACCGGCTCGCAATAGTGCTCTGTGCTGCCGGCTTTATCGTATTTGCTATTCTTACAATTTTTGCAGAAGGATTCTTTGGTGGTGCTGATAATCTGAGCCATTACAAATTCGCGCGCTATGGATTTGAGTATCCTGAATATTTCCTCAACCACTGGGCTAAGCCGGTGTTCACCTTACTAAGTTCACCTTTCGCTCAGTTTGGCATTAAAGGTATAGCAATTTTTAATGTTCTTATTGGTTCGTTAACTGCGTTTATTGCCTATAAAACTGCCCGTCACTTTCATTATAAAAATGCTTTCCTTACAATTGT
>JBEPXQ010000281.1:0-3719 GCA_041641835.1 Bacteroidales bacterium | reverse complement strand
CTTCTTCTACTGCCTTCACCATGATCTCCATTACAAGATCAATGGATTTGGAGGCATCATCATTAGCCGGGATCGGAAAATCTACTTCTTCCGGGTTAGAGTTGGTATCTACCATAGCAAAGGTGGTAATATCCAGCTTCTGTGCTTCTCTAACCGCGATATATTCTTTATTTATGTCCACAACGAAAATAGCAGAGGGCAGGCGGTTCATATCCGCTATGCTGCCAAACTGCTTCTCCATTTTGGCCTTTTCACGTTCAATCTGCAGGCGTTCCCTTTTGGATAATTTCTCATAAGCCTTATCGCTCATCAGCTTTTCCATACCTTTCATCTTCCTTACAGTACGGCGGATGGTTCCAAAGTTTGTTAACATACCTCCTGGCCAACGCTCGGTAACATAGGGCATGTTGACTCTTTTCACCTTGGTTGCTATGATGTCCTGAGCCTGTTTTTTGGTAGCTACAAACAGGATCTGCTTACCTGATTTTGCAATTTGGCGCAGGGCACTGGCAGCCTCTTCAATTTTTGCCTGAGATTTGTAAAGGTCGATTATATGAATGCCTTTACGCTCCATAAAGATGTATGGAGCCATATTCGGATTCCACTTACGCTTGAGGTGTCCAAAGTGTACACCTGCTTCCAGTAGTTCCTCAAATGATATTCGTTCCATTAATTTACTTTTTTTTACGTTTACTTTCTGATTTAGCAATTAGCGGGTAGCGCTTTTCGCGGTCCCGTTAATTTAGATACTAAACGCCATCTGGCACACCGTTCAAGCAGCGGATTAACGTTTAGAGAACTGGAATTTCTTACGGGCTTTTTTCTGACCGGGTTTCTTTCTTTCCACCATACGAGAATCACGTTCCAGCAAGCCTTCGGCTTTCAATGGCGGGCGGTGATCAGGATTCAGCTCTACCAGAGCGCGAGAGATTCCAAGACGCAATGCTTCTGCCTGTCCTTTCGTGCCTCCGCCGTCAAGATTGGCTTTAACATCAAATTTGCCGGCTTCATCAACTATATTGAAAGGTTGATCCAGCAAATACTGCAGTGTTGCATCCGGGAAATAATCATTGGCTTCACGGCCGTTGATCTCGAATTTTCCTGTACCAGCAGAAAGATATACACGGGCTACCGCTTTCTTCCTTCTTCCGATTGTGTTAATTACTTCCATGTTTATTTAATTGAATTTAAATCAAGTTTGTTTGGTTTCTGGCCCTCGTGCGGGTGCTCTTCTCCTGCATATACAAAAAGGTTTCTGAAAAGATCGCTACCCAAACGGTTTTTCGGGAGCATTCCTTTCACGGCTTTCTCAATGATGCGCTCAGGGTGCTTTTTCAGCATCTCCTGTGGCGTGGTGAAACGCTGCCCACCCGGATAGCCGGTATGGCGAACGTATTGTTTATCGGTCATCTTGGCGCCGGTAAGCTTGATCTTCTCAGCGTTTATGATAACCACATTGTCACCGCAGTCAACATGAGGGGTGAAGTCAGGCTTGTGCTTGCCGCGAAGGATGTATGCAACCTTCGAGGCCAAACGACCAAGAACCTGATCCTCTGCATCAATCAAAACCCAGTTCTTCTCAACCGTCTCTTTATTTGCAGATTTTGTTTTGTAGCTTAATGTGTCCATTCTGTTCTAATTTTTTGCAAAAAAATCTTATTTTCTCCAAAGGGGCTGCAAAATTAGAATATATTTTTGTATTTCCCAAATTTACTGACAATAAAATGTTTGATTTCTATGCAGACGGCAAAATTAACCATTTGATTCTTGGTTTCGGGGCTCCGCCTCATGTTTATTTTGTTTTATAGCAGATTAGTGCCTTGAAAGGTGTGAAACCAGGTGCAAACTATGTTTATCTAAGCTTTTTTGCGGATACCTCTTTACTTTTGCCGGGTAAATTTATATTTTCACGATCTGAAATAGTAATTTATGCAAAGAAAGAATTTCATTAGCAGCCTGGGATTTGCGATAAAAGGTATCAAAGCTTTTTTCAGCCTTGAGTTGCATGCCATTTATCACTCCGTGGCTGCTGTTGCAGTAATCGTTGCCGGGATTATTTTAGGTGTAAACCGTTATGAATGGGCGCTGCTTATTATTGCAATTTCCCTGGTTTTCATCTGCGAAATGTTAAATACCACGATTGAATGGATAATGAACCTTTTGCACCCGCAGCATCACAAAAAGGCAGCAATGATCAAGGATCTGGCGGCAGGATTTGTACTTTTCAGTAGTTTTATGGCTGTTATCCTTGGAATAATCGTGTTTTATCCGTATATTTTCTGAAAAAACTAAAATGATATGTTCCTTTTTCCGCACCGAAAACTCATCTGGATGACTTTATTTGCCATTGCCTTCGCGATGGTTGAAACTGCCGTGGTTATTTATCTGCGTGAACTTTATTACCCGGGTGGATTTGACTTTCCGCTCCGGTTATCAGCATTCGGAGTAATGAGAGTTGAACTGCTTCGCGAACTTGCCTCTATGGTTTTGTTGCTTAGCGTTGCCGCCCTAACCGGCAAGCGCTGGAGTGAAAAAATCGGCTGGTTTCTCTACGGCTTCGCTATCTGGGATATTTTCTACTATGTTTTTCTTTATCTGATTGTTGACTGGCCATCATCTTTCTTCACCTGGGACATTTTGTTCCTGATCCCGGTTACCTGGGTAGGGCCTGTTATCGCTCCTTTGATCAATTCTCTCACCATGATCATCCTGGGAATGGTGATTATATGGTTTGCCAGGGTGAAACAAAAAGTGGTGATCAAAGCATGGCACTGGCTGGCGTTGGTAGCAGGCAGCATAGTGGTGGTGATCGCCTACACCGAAGATTACCTGCAGTATATGCTGGATTATTTCTCCTGGCGGGAACTAACAGGTGGAGGCCATATGCAAAACATCCTCGATCAGCTTGCCGGCTATGTCCCCTCCGGATTTAAATGGTGGATTTTCTTTGCAGGAGTGCTCATACACCTCATGGTAATCGCGCATCTTATCATGATTAATCAGAAGAATCGCAGCGCGGGTTATGAACAACTGCTGGGAAATGATTAATTTTGCCCTGCATTTTAAAGCACGGATATGTCGATAAAAGTTAAAGATATCACGAAATTATATGGTGAGCAAAAAGCTCTGGATAATGTTTCATTTGAAATTCCCAGGGGCCAGATAGTAGGGCTGCTTGGCCCCAATGGTGCCGGAAAATCTACCATGATGAAAATACTCACCTGTTTTTTGCCTCCTACCACAGGATATGCTGAGGTAAATGGTTACGACATTTTTGAGCAAGACCAGGAAGTGCGGCGGCAGGTGGGATATCTCCCTGAAAATAATCCGCTTTACCTTGACATGTACGTGCGGGAAAACCTGGCTTTTTTTGCCGGCATACATAAAGTGGAAAAACCAAAGGCTCGTATTGAAGAAATTATCGCAATGACAGGGCTGGGGCCGGAAAGCCACAAAAAAGCAGGGCAGCTGTCACGTGGATACCGCCAACGCGTTGGCCTTGCCCAGGCACTGATCCATGACCCCAATGTGCTGATCCTGGATGAGCCAACCTCCGGGCTGGACCCCAACCAGCTGGTGGACATCAGGAATATGATAAAAAATATTGGCAAAGACAAAACCGTGATCCTTTCCACGCACATTATGCAGGAAGTGGAAGCCGTTTGCGACCGCGCCATAATTATCAACAAAGGAAGCATAGTAGCTGATGATTCTACCGG
>JBEPXQ010000280.1:0-3726 GCA_041641835.1 Bacteroidales bacterium | reverse complement strand
GTTTTTCAAGACTAATATAGCTGCTTCGGAAGGCGAGCCATTTGCTGTTTCCAGGAATTTCATCCTCAGTAGTTTTGCATAAACCCACATCCAGGATGTTTTCTATACCGGCAAAGGCAGCCGTAAATCTGTCTTTTGGCTTATCCAGAATTTCTGAAGTGATTCCAAACTGTTGTAATCTGCCATCCCGGATAATCCCAGTTTTCCATGCCAGGTTCACCGCTTCCTGCACGTCATGGGTAACGTGGATGATAGTCTGCCCGTTTTGATTCATCCTGAACAACAATTGCATCATCTCTCTTTTCAGGTAATTGTCGAGGCTTGAGAGTGGTTCATCAAGCAACAGGATATCGGGTTTTCGTGCCATGGCCCTGGCCAGTGCAATCCTCTGTTTCTCACCACCTGATAATTCTGAAGGTTTTTTATCCAGATGCTGAGACACGGAAAACTGTTCCGCCAGTACCTTTACTGTTTCAGCCCTTAATGCCCTGTTTTTGATAGCATATCCTATATTTTCAGCCACCGACAGATGCGGGAACAAGGCCAGATCCTGAAACAGTAATGTAAAGGGCCGTTTTCCGGTATCAGTTTTTGTAATGTCATGGCTGTCATATAAAATTCTGCCTGCTTCAGGCTTTCGGAGCCCGGCTATAGTCTCCAGTAAGACCGTTTTTCCCGCTCCCGATGGCCCGGCAAGTACAACATATTCACCGGGTTGTACAGTGAATGTAATATTTTGAAGCCTGAATTTTCCTGCCCTGCTATACAGATTTTCAATATTAAGCATACTTCCTCCTTCCCGCTATCCATCTGAGAATCACAAAAACCACAAGAGCTATCAGCACGAAAAGAGCAGCTATTGGCCTGGCTTCCTTCAGCCCATAGGCTCCGAAACGTTCAAATATCATGGTGGGTGCAGTCATGGGATAGTAGGCAATGATGACCACTGCTCCGAATTCGCTCATCCCCCGGGCAAACATCATGATCATTCCGTTTATGATGCTGCGCTTAGCCAGAGGAAGCGAGACTCTGAAAAAGGTACGTGCAGTGGATACGCCCAGGCTGCGGGAGGTTTTTTCATAGCTTTCGGGCACCATCTCGAATCCCTGACGGGCTGCATTGATCAGGAAGGGAACGCTCACGAAAGCCATTGCCAGCGCTATACCTGTGTGGGTGCCTATAAAGTTCAGACCCGCCTGCTCCAGCAGATTTCCGAAACGGGTGGAAGGTGAAATCACTGTAAGCAGTGCTATTCCTGCTGCTGTGTGCGGAATGACCACGGGCAGGTCTATGAGCCCCTGCAGCACGCTTTTGAGCGGGAAGCGCTTTCTGGCCAACAGCCAGGCCAGGGGCACTGAGGGAACAGCAAATACCAGAGTAGCCGCGAATGCTGCTCCAAGACTGTTGCCTATGGCAGTCATGGCTTCACTATCGCCCGCGGCGTGTATGTAATCCGAGAAATAAGGTTTCAGCAAAAGGGACAGCACCGGTGCTGCAACAAACAGCAGAACCAGTCCTGACAGTAACATGAATATGGACTGTAACCCGCGGTGATTCATTATGAGGGAGATGAAAGGTAGATTTTTTCCAGATCAGAAAACTCGATTTTATAAAGCGATTTAATAGCCCGGTCAGAAAAGAAATCGTAGGTTGGCAACAGACGGATCCTGCCACCTTCCCGCTGTCTTTCCATCCACAACAGCTTGCCGTCATCATTACGGTTTACAATCTCGCTAAATGTAAATACGGCACGGTATCCGTCAGCTCCGTGAAAAATGACCTTTCCATTGCGCAGGTTTTCCGGCTTACGGCTGTCAGCAAAATATTTCAGGAATTCAGCCATATCATATCCTTCAAAGTTGGTGATACCGTGAATTCCGCTGCCACGGCCGTAAAAAATAGTAGGAGCGGAGTATTTCCTGAATGCCTCAGGGCTAAGCACCACAGGGGTATTATCATTAGCAATCTGCAGATACAGTTCGCTGGTGTAAAGCGAATCCATCTCAAGCTCCACAGGAGCCTGCGATACAGAATGTATGCTGATTGACTGTGGCATACTTATGTTGCGGCTGTCATAAAGATCATGACCTATCACAAGCTTAGGTAGTTGTGGCTCAGGCCATTTTTCTCTGGTCTTTGAAGGCTCAATCCGTCTTACCGAAGTAGCAATAATAATATCATGACGCACCTCAGGATAATAAATCTCGCCCCAGCTAACTGTTGCCTTCTTCCCATCCACAGCTGTTATCACTACATACTGGTCGATAATTGGCTTAAAATGATCGCTTGCCTTGTGCACCTTCACATCCTTCAGCAGGTCATAAAGCGAAACACCACTGTACATATAGGCTCCAACAAATGAATCACCTTCAGCCGTGGGTAGCGCTTCCCGCACTATAACTTCCCGAAGGGGAAAATCATCCAGGCTAAATTGCAGGGTGGTGTCAGTTTCTCCACCCACGGTTATAGTTTCACCTGATGATCTGTAAGGCGGTGTATTATCATAAAAATCATTGTTTTTATCCAGACTGTCGATGATAGGTGAAGTCATTTTTTCTTCGGATGTGCCGGCTTTTTGGTCTTCCTGATCATTATCGCAGGAAATAAAAACCACGACCAGCAGCAAAAGCGTAAATATCTTCTTCATATTTTTGTTTTTGATGGATAAGCAAATCTACAATATTCAAACTAAAAAAATACTATAACAATACATTCTGTCCATTTCTGCGAATAATTTCTTTTCCTGTTTTGCTTTTCAAAAGCTCAATAAAATCCGTTGCATTTTTTTTGTCTGGAGCATCCCGCAACATACAAATACCGTAAACCATTGGGCTTCCGGTTACAGACAGACTGTCGCCACGGCTTTTCCCGGCAATGCTCACTGATGCATTATCATAAATATCTTTTAATCCCGGTTTGCTAAGGTTCACAGTGTCGTTCAGCTCTATGAATTTCAGTTTATGCTGTTCAGCCACGGAGCGATAAATAAACATAAAATCTATGGTCCCGGTTTCCAGTAGCGCGAGCAAATCGGTTTCCTTCGGACGAATATACTTCCTGTCTTTCATTAAGAGCGATTCCGTTATTTCGCTGTCGGATAAATATTTTTCCTGAAGCTTCATGGTTAATATACTGCGGTATCCACAGGGATCAAGGTCAGGGTTGGACCTGCCGTATTTTACATCGTCACGCAGCAATATCAGAGGCCAGTTATGGGGGCTAAGGGTATCAATACCGGGAGCGCTTTCACCGTAGGCCAGCACCATTTCATTGCCCGCGAAGGCAATAGCGGAATCGGTAAAATCAGGAACCAGCATTTCCCTGATGATCATAACATCAGCCGAAGCCATGATATCGGGCTTTCTTCCTAGCTCTGTGATCTTTCTGACGCAGGCTACGCTACCGTCGGCTTCAAGCTTAACATCCACCTGTGGGTGACGTAGCTCAAAAGTATCAGCCAGTTCGCGAAAAGGCACGCTAAGGCTTCCGGCATGAAATATCACCAGTTCCTGCTTCGGGCCCTGGCAGGCTGAAAATATTAACAGCGAAACAATTATCAGGAATAGCAGATTTTTCATAAGAAATGGTAAAAATAAATCAAAACATAGAATACAGCAGTTTTTTTATTAAGTTTGTGAATGAAAATATAATCCCCGGTCAAATGAAAAATCAAATCTTTACTGTATATTTCTTTTTTGCTGCAATTATAAGCCTTAGCAGTTGCAG
>JBEPXQ010000279.1:0-3751 GCA_041641835.1 Bacteroidales bacterium | reverse complement strand
ATCCTGTATTCCTACAGTGAGGCTACGGTACCAAAGATCACCGTGATCCTTCGCAAGGCATACGGGGGCGGATACATTGCCATGTGTTCCAACCACCTGCGTGCCGACTTCGTGTTTGCATGGCCAACTGCCGAAATCGCGGTTATGGGCCCTGAGGGGGCAGCCAACATTATCTTCCGAAAGGAAATCAAAGAGGCTGAAGACCCTGATGCCGTGCGGAAGCAAAAAATACAGGAATATAAGAAGAAATTTGCCAATCCATATGTAGCTGCTGCTTTTGGCTATGTGGACGCTGTTATTGAACCGGAAGAAACGCGCAAGTTCGTGAATCATGCCCTTGAAATTTCCAAGGACAAATCAGAAGTGCGCCCGGAGAAAAAACACGGAATTCCACCATTTTAAAACCGTAGCATCATGAAGCAACCTAAGTACAGCAAGCACCTGGAATCGATCAATATCGACATGACCGAGTACCGGACCATTCTGACCAATAAATTCAAGGAGCGAAAGCACTATGAAAAGCCTGACCCCAGGAAGCTCACAGCTTTTATCCCCGGCACCATCCGCAGGGTTTATGTGGAAGAAGGGCAACAGGTAAAAAAGGGCGAACGCCTGCTTGTGCTTGAAGCCATGAAGATGCGTAACTATATCCGCGCCCCTTTCGCGGGGAAGATTAAAAGCATCAATGTGGAAATTTCAGAAGTGGTTAACAAGGATAAGATTTTAATTGAATTCAAGTAGGGTTTTTATTTCAGATATGAAAGCACCAGCACGAAAGTTCTGGTGCTTTTTTATTTTTCAGAAACAATAAACAGGAAAACTTTTGTATTAACAAATGATTTTAGCTATCTTTATATCAAATATCCAGATATGCTTATTAAAACATACGGAAGTGCGATACATGGCATAGATGCCATCACCATTACCATAGAAGTAAACATCGACCAGGGGATAAATTTCCTGTTGGTAGGCCTGCCAGACAGTGCGGTGAAGGAAAGCCAGCAGCGCATAGACGCTGCTCTTAAAAACAATGGATATAAGATCCCGGGTAAGAAAATTGTTATCAATATGGCTCCGGCGGATATCCGCAAGGAGGGCTCGGCCTATGACCTGCCGCTGGCCATAGGCATCCTGGCAGCTTCAGAACAAATAGCCGACAAGCATGTAAGCGATTACATTATCATGGGGGAGCTGTCGCTTGACGGCAGCCTGCAGCCGATCAAAGGAGCTCTGCCCATGGCCATAGAAGCCCGCAACCGTGGATTTAAAGGAGTGATACTGCCACATGCCAATGCCGTGGAGGCCGCTATAGTAGATAAGATCGATGTACTTGGGATAGCGAACATCAAAGAAGCCATCGACTTTTTCAATGAGGTAAAACAACTGAAACCTGTAGTAATTAACACCCGCGAGGAATTCTATTCCAGTTTGGATAATTACCAGTTTGATTTTGAAGATGTAAAGGGACAGGAGAATATTAAAAGAGCGCTGGAAATTGCCGCTTCAGGAGGCCATAATGCCATCATGGTAGGCCCACCGGGAGCCGGCAAAACCATGTTGGCCAAGCGCATCCCCTCCATCCTGCCGCCGCTAAGCCTGCAGGAGGCACTTGAGACCACCAAAATCCACTCAGTAGCCGGCAAGATGAACAAGGAAGAATCGCTGAAGTCGGTGCGGCCATTTGTAAGCCCTCACCACACTATTAGTGATGTGGCGCTGGTAGGCGGAGGACAGTTCCCCCAACCAGGAGCCATTTCACTGGCCCATAACGGAGTGTTGTTTCTTGACGAGCTCCCGGAATTTAAAAGAACTGTACTGGAAGTGCTCAGGCAGCCGCTGGAAGACCGGCAGGTAACAATATCCAGGGCAAAATTCACGGTTGACTACCCCGCCAATTTCATGATGATAGCAGCCATGAATCCATGCCAGTGTGGATATTACAATCACCCTGAGAAAGATTGTGTTTGCTCCGAATCCATGGTAAAGAAATACTGGAATCGCATTTCCGGCCCGCTGCTCGACCGTATTGACATTCACATGGAGGTGGTGCCCGTACCTTTCAGCGAATTAAGCCGCTGCACCAAAGCCGAATCCAGTAAAGATGTAAGGAAACGCGTAAATGCCGCACGGGCAAAGCAGCAGGCACGCTTCACCGGCAAAAAAGGGGTGTACAGCAACTCGCAGATGAGCACGCGGCAAATTCGCGAGATTTGCCAGATAGACAAGGCGGGAAGCAATCTGCTGAAAAATGCTATAGAAAAACTGGGCCTTTCTGCCAGGGCCTACGACCGCATCCTTAAAGTGTCAAGAACCATTGCTGATCTGGAGGATAAAAAAGACATATTACCGGAACATCTTGCAGAAGCTATTCAGTACCGCACGCTTGATCGTGATACATGGGCAGGCTAACCTACCCACCAACAATCTTAAATTCCGTGCGCCTGTTTTTCTGACGGCCTGCTTCTGTGTTATTATCAGACACGGGCTTTTCCGAACCATAACCTTTATATGACAGGCGTTCAGGATCAATACCCTTTGTCAACAGGTACTCCACCACTGTTTTTGCCCGCTGTAATGATAGCTGTTTGTTATACGCATCAGTACCCACATTATCCGTATGTCCTAAAATTTGTACTTTCAGATTGGGTTTATCCTTTAGCAGTTTCACTACCCTGTTAAGTTCAGGAATAGATTCTTTCTTCACCTTATCACCTACATCAAAATCAAAGAAGACATTATTCAGCACTATGCTTTTACCAATTTTGATGGGCTTCATGTAAATATCCTTTCTAACCTCTTTATAGGAATCCTTTTCAGGAATATTGAAGTTTTCAGAATGAAACAGAAAACCTTCGGCTTTCACCGCCAGTCCATAATTTTTCCCGGCCGGCAGGGAAACGAGATAACTACCAGTTAAGGAATTTGATTTAAATCTCGCGAGCACTTCACCGGTGGAATTGTCCACCAGCTCTATCCCGGCTGCCAGTGGTTTTTTGGTTTCTTCATCCAACACACGGCCTTTCATCAATGTAAGGTTCGGGCTTGCCACAGCAATGACAGTTTCCAGGCGATTGACCAGCTCTGCATTCTCAGTGGCCACCAGGATATCACGCGTGGTATTAACCAGCGGCTTTGCGGGTCCCAGGAAATGTAAACGGTAAATATCCTGGCTCCCGTCTCGTGATGATGAATAGTAGCCGTACCTGCCACTTGCTGTAACGGAAAAGAAAATGTCATCCTCGGCAGTATTAATAGGAAAGCCAAGATTGACAGGCTGCTCCCATTGCTCACCGGTCTTTACAGATCGGAAAATATCATACCCACCCATAGTGGCATGCCCTTTTGAGCTGAAGTAGAGTGTTCGCCCGTCAGGATGCATAAAAACACCATCCTCATCATATTCGGTATTGATTGCTGCTCCCAGGTTGCGCGGTTCGCTCCACTGGCCGCTTTCATCTTTTTCAGAATAGTAAATGTCCTTACCACCATAACCTCCTTCGCGATCGGAAACAAAATAAAGCCCCCTGCCGTCATAGGTAAAGGAAGCCGTGGGCTCGTGTGAGGAACTGTTTACCGGCTTATCAAGTGCTTTGGGTTTGCCCCAGTTATCACCTTCCAAAACACTTTCGAAAATATCACCGTCATTTTTCCAACGGTAAACGTAAAGTTTTTGGCCGTCAGGCGCAAGCCCCACAACAGCATCATGATATTTTGTATTCAAAGGCTTACCCGGGTTTCGCGGAGCCTGCCA
>JBEPXQ010000278.1:0-3763 GCA_041641835.1 Bacteroidales bacterium | reverse complement strand
GCATAGAGCTCCTGCTTTGTCTCTGCCACTTCTGCCTCCAGATCCCTTCTTCTTTCAGCATCAGCAGTTCTCATCATGGATTCCTCCAGCTGCTTCAGCCTGGTTTCTTTTTTAGCTATCTTTTCATTCTGAGCATTGTATTTATTGAGAATGCTATCCGCCTTTTGGCGTAGTTGCTGTTCCTGCTGCAGAATCAGTTGCCTTTTTGCTGATGCTACCGGTTGGATATTATCTGCTCTTTTTATCAGGTTTACCGCGGCCAGATAAACAGAGTCATCTTCATTTACCTTTTCAGTGGTAATTGTCTCCTGGAGTTTGACAGCTTTGTCAATCAATTCAGAGGAGATATCAGTGAGCTGATCGATATTTTCATCGTACTCACTGATAATTTCAGCAGCTATTTCTTTTTCCTTTTCCAGTTTCCGGATCAAATTTTCTTTCTTTTCAGGAGCTATTGTACCTGAAGTTTCTTCATCCTTCAATTCCCTCAGCTGGATTGTTTTAATGTCTTTTATCTTAATTAGCCCGTACTTCTTGTTTTTTAACTCCCTGATCCCGCGATCAATTTGGTTTTTGGCAATGAATAAACTGTCGATCTTTTCTGATTTAAGTCCTTGCTCATTTTTTGTAAGAGCCTGCTCCTGCTGTTTCTGCAATTCCAGTGCGCGCTGTTTATCCTTTTCACGCTTTTGCTGTTTTTTCTTTCTCACCACCTGTTCAAAAGTCTGCCTGCTGGCGTTGACATTCAGCTCGGCACGATTACGGATATATGCCATCAGCTCTTGCTTGTTCACTGAATCACTGGAAAATACCCTGGCCAGGTTCTGCACGGAATCCTGGCGTTCCAGCCCCACTTTATAAACAAATATCAGGTCATTAACGGAGGAGCGGGTAGAGGAGAAGTAGGCTGCATTTCCTGAAGTATCAGCAACGAACATGATATCATCATACGGTGTATTAAAAGGAAAATTGATATTTTCAGGCTCACTCCATTCATTATTAAGGGAATCAAAAACGGATACAAAAATGTCATATCCCCCGATTGTATTATGTCCATCCGAAGAAAAGTACAGGGTTTTTCCGTCTTCCATTAAATAAGGGTAATCCTCATCAAAAGGCGTATTGATCACCGGGCTCAAATGCGTTGGATCAGCCCATGACCCGTCTTCATTCTTACGAACAATATAAATATCTTTACCTGTTTTTCCTTTTTTTCCATAGCTTGAAAAAAGTACGAAATCATAGTTCCGTGAAAAAAAGATCACATCAGAAACAGCTGCTTTCCTGTCCTGGCGGGAATAGAAATCAGCAGGTTTTTTAATGATACTTCCCGGTAGTTCATTGTTTTTGTATGAGAGATAAAAGTTGCTTCGCTGAACCTCGATCTTATTAAGCACATACAGATCGCGAAAATTGGATAGCAGGTCAATTCCGTTGAAGCACATCTGTATTTTACGATCCACAGCAAAAAGTCTCGCATCACGATTTTCACTTAATAGTTTGAATATTTTATAGGAAGCTATGGCATCTTTAAACCTGTAGTTTTGATGGTAGGCCAGGCCCATGAAATAATGCAGCCTGGGAAATTTATCATCCGGCAGCTGCTCATGGGCATATTCCAGGTATTCAAGAGGTTTTTGTTTATCACGCTTATCAGCAAACAGCAGGCATGCCCCAAATTTATAATTGTATTCGGGGTTTTTTCTGTGCAAACTGAGTAGCTGAGAGTAGAGCGGATATGCTTTAGAGTATTCTCCATCTTCAAACAGCTCATCGGCATGCTCCCGCAACTCTTCTTCTGAACGATACTCAATTTGTGCATTCAAAAAAAGCGGGGACAGTGATAACAGAAATAATATCAATATTTTAATCCTTCCGGTCAAAACTTTTCTTTTTTCAAATATAAGTTAAATCCGCGAGCAATTCCAGTAACTGTTAAGGTTTAGGGCTTGCCAACTGCTCAGCAAAATAGAATAAGCTGCTATTTAAGTTTCAGCTTATTTTCTTCGCCCTTCACCAGCCGGCGGATATTTTTGTGATGTGTCGCCGGTACCAGTATTGCAATCACTGTGGTAAATACGATAATTTGGGGTTCAGTGTTACCATCAATGAAGAAAGAAACAAAAGGAAGACTCAGCGAAGCTGTTATTGAACTAAGGGATACATAGCGTGAGATCGTGAAAACCAGTATGAAAACGCCCAGGATGATAAGCAGTGAAAGCGGGAACAAAGCGATAGCAATTCCTGCCAGCGTGGCAATACCTTTTCCTCCTCTGAATTGGGCAAACAGGGGGAAGATATGTCCCAGTACTGCAGTAATGCCTGTGAGTACCAGTAAGAGATCACGGGGGGGCACCTGAAAAAGCTCCCGGGTTATTAATATGGCCGCGAAACCTTTTATCATATCCAATATCAACACGATGAGGCCGGTTTTCCAGCCCAGCACCCTGAAGGTGTTGGTTGCACCTGCATTTTTCGAGCCATGGTCCCTTACATCAACTTTGTGATATAATCTACCTGCCCAGACAGCAGAAGGTAACGAACCCAGCAGGTAACCTGCCAATAAACTTATCCATTCCATTATTTCTATCTTTCTCCGGTTATCCTTCTCAGGTTTCTCAGGAACTGCTCGCGCTGCATGCTTCCACCAAGGTTGTAACGGTATGGTGTTTCACCGGTAGGTGTATCCATCTTCCGTTCGCTGTTTTTAAGATCATTGATGATGGCTTTGAATTCATCGGAAGCACCAACCACAGTCATGGATCCATTTGGTTTATAGTTGAAGAAGTACCATTCTGCAGTGGACACCTCCAGCAGGATAGTAAATTCGCCATCCTGGAATCCGCTGCGGCGGCCTTTGCTGAATACGATATAGGCATCAACATATTTTGTTACCTGCTCGCTGCCCAGGAACGCGATCCCCACAGGATCGGTGGAAATAAAGCTTTCGATATCTTCATTCCACTTCAACGAAACATTGGTGAGAATCATGGTCCGCTCCAGTTCATCGGGCATTTTTCTAATGCGGTTGTAGATCGTAAGGTCTGAAATAACATCATCAGCTTTTTCCTGCCCCAGCATTTCCATCAGAGCCATCTTAAACTGATCCGTATTCAGTTCAACACCTTTCAGGGTCGTGTAGGTATTGATATTCTCTGCCATCTTCTTCAGCGCTTTCTCCGAGAACAGGAAGTCCAATGCAATAACCCCGTTTATCTGCGTGGAATCTTCATGGATGTGATGCTCAATCTTTCCATAGGTTTGCAGGTCCACCTGTCCGGTTTCTTCAAAGAAGTTGATACTGCCCTGCCCGGTGTGAATGCAATCGCGGGTGTTGTAGGCCGTGAGGTTGCCCGGAAGCATTTCCTGCTTGAGCTTTTCTTCAGGTGCGATGCGATATTCCGAAGATATCTCATCATAAATGAGTACTCCCGTGGAGGAGAATATCTTGTTACCGGCTCTCAGGCGGTGAGTATTATCAAAAACATAGAAGGAGCTGTATATCTGCTTCTGATCCATGGCGTGCATGATAGCTGCGTAGGTTTCACGATCATTCAGATTTTTCATCGTACTGTCGATCGGGATCTGAACATTCTCCGGTTTAATCACCGATCTGAAGTGAACCCATTGCCTGTCAAGTGTATCACAATGGTTCCTGATCTGGAAGCCACCGTCAAACATCAGGTGCTCGCGGGTGGAAACAAGCTCCGCTTTTCCCTTGTATTTAAATGCCGGGCTGAGCAAGAACTTATCCTCTTCAGGA
>JBEPXQ010000277.1:0-3771 GCA_041641835.1 Bacteroidales bacterium | reverse complement strand
CGGGAGAGAAGGTGCTGCACGATATCCGCACTTCCAGGGTGGTGAGCCGCCACCTTGACAAGCTGGGCGCAGATGTGCATATGTGGCGCGTGGGACGTGCCTATGCTGCCAGAAAGCTCCGGGAGATCAACGGGCTGTTTGGTGGTGAACTGGCAGGACATTACTATTTCCGCGACTTCTTCTATTCCGATTCCGGTTTACTGGCAGCCCTCATCATACTTAACACCCTGCTGGAGATAAGGCAGCGGGGAGAAATGATCTCTGATTATTTTGCACGGATCAACCATATGCACAATTCGGGGGAAATAAACTTCAGGATAGAAAATAAAAAAGCCGCCATGGCAGATATTGTGGCGCACTTCAAAAGAACGGAAAAGCCGGAAAAGGAATTTGACTTTGACGGATACAGGCTTGATTTCAAAGACTGGTGGTTCAACGTCCGTCCATCTAACACCGAGCCTTATCTGCGTTTTATTGCTGAAGCTGAAAAGGCAGATAAGCTGGAAGCCGTGATAAAGGAAACACGTGAAATTATAAGCCGGTATTGATATGCAGGAAAACTACCGCACATATCTTGTTTTTTTGCTGATGTGCCTGCCGGCGATATTGTCTGCACAGCATCAGGAGGAGAAATTTGCCTGGTGGAATAAGAAGCACAACTGGGACGGGCATACTCCCTGGCCGCAATACATCACTTTGTCCAGCTCGCATATGGGCCCCAATGCCATTCCGCCGCTGGAAGTATTTGATGCCAGGATCAAAAAGTCGGCAGAGTTTCAGAGCATGTCCAACTACTATTTTAATCAGGGGGATGAAACCGTTGATCTGAACCTGAAATTCGTTTACCCGGTAATGGATCGTGTGCAGTTTGAATTATGGATGGTGCCCGTGGAATACTTTCACATATCCGACACCCTGATCCGGGATGAAAGAGCCATACGCTATGAAAATCCCGAAGGCACAGCTACAGGCGATTTATACGCGGGTGCGCATTTGATGCTGCTCAACAGGCCCCAGGGCACCAGCCTCAGCCTGGGCTTTGCCGTGAAAACCGCTTCAGGATCAAAACTCTCCATGGCCAGATACACCGATACTCCCGGTTATTATTTCGACTTTTCCGCAGGGCATAGCTTCAGCTTTCAGGATAGATCATTGAAAAAACTAAGAATATATGCCATGGCGGGCTTCATGGCTTATCAAACCTATGATCTGATGCACAATCAGAATGATGCTTTTCTTTATGGATTGGGTGCAGAAGCCAACTTTGGAAAGCTGTCCGTTAAAAATGATCTGGCCGGATATATTGGCTATCTTGACATTGGCGACAAACCCATGGTTTACCGCCTGGAACTGGAGTTAGCACAAAAATATTTTCACTGGTTATTGCGTTATCAGTACGGAATTATTGATTTCCCTTACCAGTCAATAGGATTGGGGTTCAGATGGGAACTGTGAAAATAAATAAGAACGAAATATGAAGATTCTGAGGTTTTTGGTTTTTTCTATCCTGCTTACAGGCATGATGACAGCCTGCAGCAACCCGCACGAAAAGGCGCTAAGGCAATACAAACAGGGTATCCGGTATCTTGATCAGGGCGAATATGAGCAGGCCCTGGCTTCATTTGATGAGGCCATCAGTATCTATGATCAGGACCCTTCGTTTTTCCATGCCCGTGGAAATGTGTGGATGAACAAGAAGAACTATCAGAAGGCCATCGAACAATACGATATGGCGCTGGAACTGGATAAAACATTTGCTGATGCCTGGGCCAACAAAGGCACCGCGGTATTCTACCTCACCGGCAACAAGACCGAAGCCTGCCCCTATTGGGTTAAAGCCCACGAACACGGAAAAGACAATATGTATGAAAAGATCAGACGTTGCCCGGGCTTTGGCAGGTAAAAACGCACCTTCAACTGATATATTTGTATTGCTTTAATCTTTCCCTCTGATAATCTGCTACATAAAGCTTGCAGATTGAAAATTCTTACCCTATATTTACCAGCTGTATTTTTAATTCAGGCCAGGTGGAATATTTTATAATCCACTAATTAAGATAATGGTTTATTCCATAGCCATAATCTGTATTTATGAACCAAACAGTATCTTATGAAAAGAGCTCTATTCTTTCCCCTCTTCGTGATATTAATGTTGTGCCATGCTGCTTTGCATGCCGGCCTGACAAAAGATTCTCTTGAAATGGCCAGTTTCGTCAGCGACGGCGATTCCATGTCAGTTACCTACAACATCCCTTCTATGCCCGGCGGGGCTGTTCTTGACAGCGTGAAGCTGAATATTCTTGTTACCGGGGATATGGACCAGGCCAATGAATATGCCACTATAGCCATTGACGGCCTGCAGGTTGGCGGCATTCTCAGTTCAGGCGAACAGGATTGCAATTATGACAACGGTCATGTGCTGGTCAATCACGAGGTTTCGTCATTTTTCCAGAACAGCGCTTCTTTGCTGCTGAAGGGGTATTCAAGTGCGAATACCGATTCAGGCTCCTTTGCCTGCCCCAACACAGCTGTTAAGATCAAATGGATCTTCAGCTATTATTTTTCCTATGGTTATGACCTGGAGGTTGTTTCCTGGGATCATCCCACGGGAACCTTCATCAAAAAAACCAGCAGTTCACCAGTTATCACGATCAAAAACAACGATAATTCTCACTCACAAACCAATGTTACAGTGGGTTATTCGCTGGATGGTGGTTCTTCCTTCACGTTTGAAACCATTACAACGCCCATCCCTCCAAATACAAGCTATACTCACACCTTTTCACCTGCCGTAATACCTTATGGAAACCTGGTGGCCTATGCCTTTGTGCACGACACCACACCAGTGAGCATAAACGATACTGTGGGCCCTGTTCTGATCAACAATGAACCCCTTCCCTATTTTCAGGATTTTGATAATTCGCCTGATCTTCCCCCGGGCTGGCACTTTATCAGAAACATGCCTCCCGATGCTTATGTGGAGGTGCGCTCCAGCAGCTCCTATTCCGGAAGTAATGCGCTACATTTATACAATTCCATGTTCACAGCCGGTGATCTGCTGGCAATAGCGCCCGAATACTGCAGCAACATCAGTCATACCAAAATCAGGTTTTATGCTGCCGGTGACTCGGATTATAATGGTGAAGACCTGATAATTGGTGTAATGACCGACTCCACTGACGCAACCACTTTCACAGCAGTGGACACGGTGGTTATCAGCACGAACTACCAGCCGTATGAGGTTTCCCTGAAAGATTACAGTGGCAGCGGCAAATACCTGGCTTTCAGGCACAGCTTGCCGGCCTCCTATGCCAGAGTAGTTATTGATGATTTCCAGTGGCTTTCGCGTCCTGATAATAATGTGGAAATGTTGCGATTTAGCTCGCCTGTGGCCAAAGGGTCATTCAGCAGCAATGAAACTGTTTCGGTGATGGTAAAAAACAATGGCGTGCTGCCCACCAGCAATATCACTTTAAAATACAGCATCGACAACGGTCAGAACTGGGTATCTGAAAATACCGCTCTGGTGATACAGCCCGGCGATTCGGCAGCGTATAGCTTCAGCAGTACTGCTGATCTTTCCGCAGGTGGCTTTTACCATGCAGTGGCAGTGGCTACCATAAGCGGAGATACCATTGCTGACGATGACACCACACATATGCGCATTTATACGCTCACTCCTTTCACTCTGCCTTTTTCAGAGGATTTTGAAAGCGTAGGGCCCAAAAGCAGCTGGGAAGGTGAAGACGATATGATCCTGAACGGCGCTCC
>JBEPXQ010000276.1:0-3794 GCA_041641835.1 Bacteroidales bacterium | reverse complement strand
CAGCAAGCGCTTTATTAAGTTTATCCAGTGCCATATTTCTTCTTTTTTTGATTTTATTTTGACTTGCACAAAGTTAACAAAAGCACGGGAATAAAAATTCCCGCGAATAAAAATTAATGCATTCAGAAAGAAGCGAAATGAATAAACTTTTTTCAACGTGTACTTCTTATTTTCGGAAATAGCACAAGGCTATTCGTTACTGAGTCCAGTCTAAAAAGGTCTCATTTGGATTTTAGCGGCTTTTTGCCCCGATCCGCCTGAGTTGAATGAAGCCGCTGTATATCTGCCACCCGCATTAGGTGGGATGGGGCAAAACTGATGTTCAACGGCTGTGATAAATTTAGTGTTTTTAGACCGGGCTCATTACTCAACAAGGATTTTTCGCTGCAAAACCATATTGTTTATCCGAAAAGAACAAATGTAAACACCCGGTTTGTAGTTTTTGGTATCCAGTTTAAGCTGGTGCCTTCCGGGTGCCATGAATGATTTCTTTGAAAAAATCACCTTAGCTGTCATGTCAGTAACTGAAACTGTGAGTTCTCCTGAATTGTGAACCAGGAAAGGAATAAATGCAGACTTCTCACAAGGGTTTGGAAAAATATCCTCTATCTGAATAGCTTTTTGTTCAACACTATTACCTATTGCCCCTATATATTCTTCGCAGAGAGTATCATTTATTATTATTGTGTCTTTTGGATGGAAAACCTCTGTGCATACTTTGAACCAACCAAGCGGAGCTGTAATTTGATTATTAAACGCGTATTCAATAGTATCACCTACATCCAGATTACCTGTCCATTTTTCATTGAATGTAATATTGCCATAATAGGTGCTTAATTTCAAATCAATGGAGTCAACAGGAATATTACCATAGTTTACGATCTTAACATAAAAGGTATATGGATATCCATAGCTCAAATAATCCTGTCCGTACATGTGATTTCCCTCTTCACGGACTTCCGTTATTCCAATATCCACATAATTGTTCCCTTTTTCTGAATTTTGCTGGCCCAGCAGGGAAAATGCTGTTAACAGGAAAGCCATTGTGAGGGTACTTGTTTTTGTAATCATATGCCAGTGGGTTAATAATCTGACTGCAAATTAATAAAAGGTACAATCAAAAACAAGGAATTAAGGATTTTTTTCAAAAACAAATCCATGTCTTGTTGTTTACACTATAACATTTGATATCCGAAAGAATCCTGGAGCAGATCATCTTAATTCCCGGACAGCGGATCGTGATTCAGGTCATAACAAAAGGCAGAAATGCCGTTAGTAATATATAAATAGCCTGTTTTCTCATCAATATTCAGCCCCTGACCAACATTTGAATATTTCCCCGGGCCATTTGTTGTCCATAGCACTTCTCCGGTATTTGCTGAAATACAACGCAGGCTGTTTCTGTATTTTTCCGGCAATGACGAATTAAAACGGGCATTGAGGTAAATGCGGTCGTTGTAGTAGCCAATAATGGAATTAAACCAGGTATGTAGCTGTGAATCCTTGTTTTCCCAAAGCAAATTGCCTGAACTAACATCATAGCAAAATAATTCTCCATAATTGTTATTGACAAACCACTTCCCTTGAGCATAAAGACTCCGTCTTTCTGTTATATAATCATTAGCATTGGCAATTGGCTTTTCGGTCCACAAAAAATCTCCGGTTTGGATATCAAAACAACTAATATTCCGGTACCCGTGGAATAAAAAGTATCCATCAGCAATAATTCCTTCATTTGCAGGAATAGCGCCGCTAATATTATCAGCTTTCCAAACAATACTGTCAGCCGTGAGATTAAAAGCATACACAAAGCTCTCTGCTCCTGTGTTTTTCCGTCTTGAAAAAACCAGCAAAGTGTCACCGTTGGGCAATGTAGTAGCTGCAGGAAGGAAAAAGTCCTCGTAATCATCCGCGACCTCCTCATGCAGAATAATCTTCTCCGTACCGGTTTTGGCATCTAACGCGATTAACTCCTCCCAGGTATTGTTTTTATCTGTTCTGGACAGAAATATATTTGATCCGTATGAACTGGAATAGTAGAGATAATCAGCATCATTTAAATCTTTCTCCCACAATTTATTACCTGTATTTAAATCCCATGCGATCACACGTTCGTCATAAGAAGAGGGCTGCATAAACAAAACATCATTATTGGTTCCACATATTCCAAAATCCATAATCTGGTCATGTACTAAAAAATCAAAATCGGGTTCATGGTCCCAGGCGGGATGACGTTCTCCGGTTTCTTTATGGTAAACTGCAAATCCTGGGTTAACCTCATATTGCCCACCAGAACAAAAAACCACATAATCGCCTGTGAACTGGGCAGGAAAAAACCCAGCAAAAGCAGAATCATTATATACCACATTTTGCCAAACGATTTTTAGGCTAACCTGCTCTTTTTCATAGTCTTCATCGTCCTTGTTATCTTCAGGCTTCTCGCAGGAAGAGGAAATCAGTAAGCCAGTCACAACAAGCATTAAAAATAACTGCCGGGATATTAGCTTTTTAAAAAGGATAAAAGGTTTGTTTTTCATATTTCTGATTATTAGTTTTCGATTAATGGTTCAGGTCTATGCAAACTGCATGGATACTATTCGTAATAAAAAGGTATCCTGTTTTTTGGTCAATGGTTAATCCACCAGCATAACATCCGGGTTCGGGTCCGTTGGCGGTCCATAACACGGTGCCGGTACTTGTTGAGAGGCATCTTAGACTATTACGCATCTCTTCCGGTAGCGAGGAGCTGAAGGTTGATGTGGTAAGATACAGCCTGCCTTTATAGTAACCCATTCTTGTGTTCATATCCGGCTCGATACCATTGCCGGTGTTGGACCACAACCTGTTGCCGCTGTATAGATCATAACACAGCACATCACCCTCAAGGGTATTGCAGAATACTTTCCCATCTGCCTGCAGAGGATTTCTGTAATAGAATCTCCCGCCCGGTTTATCTTTCCATTTAATTTTCCCTGACGAAATTTCCACACAGCATACATGTCTGTAAGTGGTGAAAATAAAATAATCACCGGATATCACTGCCTCGTTGGTCTGGGCAGAAGCCACTGCCTTATGTATTCGCCACAACATACTGTCGCTGGATATATTATAAGCCATTACATCTGTTTCTCCCTGGTATTGCTGCGACTGGAAGTTGGTAAAAACCAACACGGTGTCGCCGTCAGCAAGAACTGTAGCCGCGGGCGGGGAGAGCCGGCAATCATAGCCTGAAGGAGCTGTTTCCCGGTAAATCATTTCCTCACTCCCTGTTTTTGCATTTACTGCAATAAGTTCCGACTGCTTTCCGCTGCCAGTATATGATCTTGTAAGGAATAAGTAGTTACTGAAAGAAGTAAAGGTTTTGAAGAATCCCTGATCATTGATGTCTTTATCCCACAGCATATCACCTGTAGTGAGGTCATGGCAGATAAGTTTCTTATTGCTTTTGTAACTTATAGCATCTTTATTGAGCCCGGCAACTTCAAGATCAAGGATTTTTGAAAGCCCGTTTAAGCCGGGTTCATGATCCCATGCGGGATGCCGGTTTCCTGTAGTCTTATGATAAACTGCCGGGCCACCTTCATAGTAATAGTCAGGCTCAGCGCAAAAAACCACGTAATCGCCGGCTAATTTTGCCGGTAGAAATGAATTGAAATCAACTTCAGTATAGACCTGCTTTTTCCATAACTCTTCCAATTGAATATCCACTGTTTGCTGGTTATCCTGCCCGTCATCCTTTTCGCAGGCGAAGAGGGAGAGCAGACAAACCACGACTAGCGCTGTCGCGAGATGCC
>JBEPXQ010000275.1:0-3799 GCA_041641835.1 Bacteroidales bacterium | reverse complement strand
CAGCTTTCATTATAAATCTATCTCCCAATTTCTTTGTAAATTTGGCCCTCCGAAAATCAGGATTTATGTTACAGATACAGGAATTAAGAAATAATAAGGACGAAATTATAAAGCGCCTGGCGGTAAAAAATTTTAATGACAGCCAACTTATTGAACGCGTGCTTGAGCTAGATTCAGCCAGAAGGGAAACCCAGAGCAAACTGGATAATACCCTGGCGGAATCAAAAAAAGCAGCGAAAGAAATAGGGATGCTGATGCAGCAGGGGCAGAAAGACCAGGCTGAAGAGGCCAAGAAACTCACGGGAGAGCTGAAAAAGCAAAGCAAAAAGCTGCAGCAAGAGCTTAATGAAGTCAACAGTGAACAGCAGAAACTGCTCATGGATATCCCCAATATTCCGCATGAAAGCGTGCCAGAGGGAAATTCAGATGCAGATAATATAATCACCAAAGAGGGCGGGGAGCTGCCTCAGATAGGTGATATGGCCCAACCCCACTGGGAGCTGGCCGGAAAATTCGATCTTATAGATTTTGACCTGGGGGTGAAAATTACAGGAGCCGGATTCCCTGTTTACAGGAAAAAAGGAGCAAGGCTTCAACGCGCATTGCAGTCATTTTTCCTTGATCAGGCTTTTGAAGCCGGATATGATGAGGTGCAACCACCGCTATTGGTGAATGAAGCTTCCGGCTTTGGGACAGGACAATTACCCGATAAAGACGGGCAAATGTATCACATCGGAGATGATAATTTTTACCTGATACCTACCGCAGAAGTGCCGGTGACAAATATTTACCGCGATGTCATCCTTGATGAAAGTGAGCTTCCGCTTAGAAATGTGGCTTATTCTGCATGCTTCAGGCGCGAAGCCGGATCATATGGCAAGGATGTTCGCGGCCTCAATCGACTACACCAGTTTGACAAGGTGGAAATAGTGCAGGTGGTAGATCCTGAGCGATCATATGATGTGTTGGATGAAATGGTGGATTATGTGATCAGCCTGGTTGAAAAACTGGAACTGCCCTACAGGGTGCTTCGCTTATGCGGGGGCGACACCAGCTTTGCCGCTGCACTCACCTATGATATTGAAGTATTTTCTGCTGCGCAGAACCGCTGGCTGGAGGTGAGTTCTATTTCAAACTTTGAATCCTTCCAGGCAAACCGCATGAAGCTTAGGTATAAAGACAGCAACGGCAAAAAACATCCCGCTCATACACTAAACGGAAGTGCTTTGGCGTTTCCGCGTATCCTGGCAGCGCTGCTGGAAAATAATCAACAGGGTGATAAAATAAAAGTACCCGGGGCACTAGTTAAGTACACCGGATTTGAATATATCGACTAAAACTTAAGAATTATGCGCAAAATATCTTTTGCTTTAATACTCGCAGGAATAGTTCTGCTGAGCGGTTGCATGAGCAATGAACAAAAACAAAGAGTGGAAAAGATCGACAGTTTGCAGGTGGTACTGGATTCTGTTTCTCAGAAGCTGAATGATATAGATTCAGCTCAAATTCAGGCTAATTACCAAACTATTATGGAGTTTAACAGCTACCTGGATTCAGTGCCTGAGGAAAATGAGAATCAGGAGCTTATTGATAATTACCGGGAGGCAGAACGCAATTTACGCAAGTATCTGGCAAATGCCAACAAACTGAACAGTGAACTGCAGCTGAGCTACAACCAGCTGGACAGCCTCAGCTATGACGTGAAACATGATCTTGTTCCTGAAGGAAAATTCAAATATTATTATAAGGATGAAGAGCAATCCGTGGGAAAACTCAGAGAGCTGACCTGGTATCTGGCTGAAACTTCCGAAGGAGAACTTAAACGCTTTGACAGCCTGCAAAATGCTGTTGAGCAATACCTGAAGGCAAATAACGTTAGGTATAATCCGTAAACTATGAAAAAACTCTGCAGCCTGATCATACTGATAATGCTTTCACTGGGCAGCTATGCCCAGGATGAAAAAGAGCAACTGGCTGCGCAGTATTATCAAAAAAAGGAATACGAAAAAGCTGTAGATATCTACAAAGAGCTTTACCGGGATCAACCCACTGTTTTTTATTACAAATATTATCTGGACTGCCTGATTGAACTGAAGGATTTTTCTGAAGCCAGGCGATTGGTGCGTAAGCAAAAGCGTAATGCAGGTTTTCCGCTGAAATATGAGGTGGAGCTGGGTTACCTCTACCTGCAGGAAGATGATGAAAGAAAGGCACGCCGGCACTTTAAAGATGCTATCAGTGATTTGGAACCAAACCGCCAGGATTATATTGATCTGGCTAATGCTTTTGTAACCCGCGATTTATATGAATATGCCATTGAGGTACTCGAAAAAGGCAACCGGAAAATAAGCTCAAACCGGGCTTTCCACATGGAGCTGGCCGGTGTTTATGCCAAAAACGGGAAGTATAAAAAAATGATGGAGCAGTACCTGGAGTTACTGGATAAGGCTCCTGATTTTTCACGTGAAATTAAGGATGAGCTGCAGTTATTTATCGAAGATGGTGAGGCTGAAAAAGTACGAGCTGTGAAAGATATTCTGCTGGAGCGAACTCAAAGCAGGTCTTCCAACAGCCTATATGCTGAAATGCTCATGTGGTTTTCCATACAGCTGAAAGACTTCAAAATCGCACTGCTGCAGGCTAAGGCACTCGATCGCCGTTTTAATGAGGATGGGCAGCGCGTTTTTTATCTGGGAAAAATCCTGAAGGATAACCGGAAATATGACCTGGCTGTTGAAGCCTATGATTACGTAATGAAAAAAGGAGAGGACAAATACCTTTACCTGGGTAGCCTTATCCGGTTGCTGGACGTTAAATTTGAGAAACTCACGCGAAACAGCAGTTTTAATAAAAAAGAGCTGGCTGATTTGGAGCAGGAATATCGCGATGCATTGAACAGGCTTGGAAGGAACGCCTCTACAGTTGAGCTGATGCTGAATATGGCTCATATGCAGGCTTTTTACATGGGCAAAAGCGATGAAGCTCAAAGGCTGCTGGAAGAAGCAATAAAAATTCCGGGAGCAAAGCCTCAGCAGGTGGCAAAGTGCAAGATAGAGCTGGCGGACATTCTTACCATGGCCGGGGATGTGTGGGAAGCAACTTTACTATATCAGCAGGTGGACAAATCTTTTAAGGAAGAACCGCTGGGCCACCTGGCGAAGCTCAAAAATGCTAAACTCTCCTTTTACATGGGTGAATTCCAGTGGGCGCTCACCCAGCTTGATGTGCTGAAAGCAGCAACATCAAAACTAATTGCCAACGATGCCATGCAACTTGCCTTGCTCATCCGTGATAATATCGGGCTCGATTCCAGTGT
Source organism: Bacteroidales bacterium (assembly GCA_041641835.1). Classification (GTDB taxonomy): domain Bacteria; phylum Bacteroidota; class Bacteroidia; order Bacteroidales; family PWNQ01; genus PWNQ01. The sequence continues at coordinate 483 of JBEPXQ010000275.1, read as the reverse complement.
GGCTGCCATTGAAACATATGCAAGAGCTGATCTGTATGCTTTTCAGAAAAAAACAGACCTGGCGCTTAAAACCCTCGATACGCTGGAGCAATTCTACGTTGGACATAATATCATGGACGAGGTGCTGTTTAAAAAAGCCAAAATTTATTTTGATCAAAGGAATTATAATACAGCTGACAGCCTGCTCAATCTGGTGGTAGAACAACATGGCTATGACATCCTTGCAGATGATGCACTGATGATGAGGGCCGAATTAAATGAGTTTTACCTGGAACGCCCTGAACGGGCAAAATCGCTTTATAAAAAGCTGCTGACAGAATATCCAGGCAGCCTTTATACAGTTAAGGCCAGGAAGCGTTTCAGAATGCTCAGGGGTGATAATGTACTTTCACCTGAGGAGCGAGTGATTAATCTCTCCAACTAACCAAATCCGGATGCAGGTAAAACCAAAAAAATATTTCGGGCAACATTTTTTAAAAAAGA
>JBEPXQ010000274.1:0-3799 GCA_041641835.1 Bacteroidales bacterium | reverse complement strand
AGTTTCCGAAACAGTGCCGTATCTTTTACCAGCTGGTGGGCAAGCAGGCTGTCTTTCAGTTGTTGGTAGCCGGCGCCGGTGGGCAGGTAGATGCTCACAGGCTGTTCTTGCATACCTGCAGGTGTTTTAAAAACAGTATTGTACACCGAATACAGCCATGCGCCCAGTGCAATTACAATTGCCAGCAGTGCTGCTGCAATTGTAATCAGTATTTTATTTCTCCTGTTCATGGTATTCCGGGTTTAGCTTCTGCATAAAAAATTCGTCCTCATACGATCGTGCTGTTTTGTGCCAGGCTCGCAGTGTTCCTGTCTGCTCAAATCCCAGCTTTCTGAAAAGCTTTATGCTGCTGCTGTTGTCCTCCTTTATGCGGGCATATACCTGTTGCAGCCCCAGGTCATCAAAGGCATAGCCTACAAGCCTGCCAAGGGCATCCGCCGCGTATCCTTTTTTTCTATATTCTTTGATGAGCATAATGCCCACACCGGCCCGCCTGTTGTAAGCATTGATATCATAGAGATCAGCAGTGCCCACGGGTATTTGTTTACCATCAGCAAATAGTTCTATCATAAACCTGACCTGCTTTTGGGTGAAGGCATCCTGTTGCGATTGCAGGATAAACTGCTCCATGGCAAACCTGGAGCAGGGGATATTTGAATCACCGGCATGCCAGATGTCCGGGTTATTTTCCCATTTCACCAATATGTCGGTGTGTTCTGGTTCAGGGACTTTTAATAAGACATTGTTGCTATGGTTCATATCATGTCTCCTTCAAATACTTTAACGGCAGGCCCGGTAAGCTTTATATCTGTAAAATTATTATTTTTCTTCCGGAAGTTAACGCTCAGCAGTCCGCCCCTGCTATGAACATGCAGCGGACCCTGGTTAAGCTTGCTGCTGAGGGCATGTGAGAGAGCCACGGCCACGGTGCCTGTGCCACACGACAGGGTTTCATCTTCCACTCCACGCTCGTAGGTGCGTATGTGAATAATGCCATCCTTTAGCCGGAAAAAATTCACATTGGTGCCACCGGTGTGTTCATATGCTTTGCTGTAGCGTATTTTCCGCCCCATTTTGACCACGTCAGTTTTCTCCGGATCTTCTACATTTTCCATATGATGCGGTGAGCCGGTATCCATAAATTCCACAGTAGCATTTTCCACATCTTTCATTTGCAGTGATACCTGCCAGTTGTTGCTGCCACGCTGCAAGATCTCTGCCTGATGCAGGCCGTCAATGGCTGTGAATGTAACTTTTTGCTCTTTCACCAGCCCCAGCATATCGGCAAAAGCTACTATGCAGCGACCCCCGTTGCCACACATGCTACCTTCACCACCATCTGAATTATAGTATTTCATCCCAAAGTCATATTCTTCGGATGACTGCAGTGTGATGAGCCCGTCAGCCCCTATGCCGGTGTGGCGGTTGCACAAAGAATTGATGTGGTTTAGGCTGTCGTCAAAATGATCCTCCCGGTTGTCGATCATTATAAAGTCGTTACCCGTACCGTGAAATTTATGGAAATGCATATGCTCTTTTTTGCAAAGATAAGTTATTTGGATTTTGATTTTTGTATTGCTGATCCCGGATCTGTGGTGGGTGTGCTATCCTGTATTATATTTTAATCAATATTAAACCAGATAGACCTGAAGTTATCGGTTTCATTCAGGGGGAAATCTTTATCGCGGATATTCATGAACAGGCGGCTTTCTCTTTCATAAATACGAATACTGTCTTTCTGGTTCAGCCCAAAGAGGATCAGCCTTTCATTGATTCTGCGATAGCCGGTATAATTAATGGGCGATTTCCAGAACTCAACCTCCAGGCTTTCCGGTGCTTGCTGTTGGCTGTGCTTATCATCAATAAGCAGGGAATCAAGATTTTTTCCGGATTCTTTTGAAGTGCTGATGCTGGCGGTATTGTAAATGGGGACTGTTTTCACGGCTATTAATTTGTCCTCCATCACCACAATATCATCTTCACTTCCAAAAAACAGGGAATCATTATCAGGGAGAATGGTGTCCTGCACCACCGTTATCTTTTTCAGGCTGTCAATCAGTGTGTCTGTTGCTGTTTCAAGCGTGTCTGCAGTTGCCGTGGAATCAATTTGCAGCGGGGCTGAACTTTCAGTGGAAACAGGGGTTGTACTTTTTGCAGGGGGTGCTTCCTCCAGGTTAAAGGAAACAGGCTGCCGGTCAATATAGTTTCGCCTGGTCTCGGAAGATTGCCTGATGATCCAGGCAAGGCCGATTCCGATGATAATTCCTGTGAGGACACCGGCAAGATAATATGTATATGATTTTTTCATATCAGTAACTGCCAGCATGGCATACAGCAAAGGTAGTCAAATAAATATGACTGAGAAAAGAAAAGCCCTTTTTTCGGTTAACATTTTTTAACAGCACGTAGAAGCAACAGTGTACTAGCGCTGAGCGTTTATCCATACATAATATAACAGTTACTGACAACTTATGTCAGGAATGATTTTTGATAAAAGAGAGAGCGTAATAGAAATCAAACTAAAATATTAATTACTATGAAAAAATACACCGGATATTTCATCACCGCATTTTTGGGTGGGCTGATAGCTCTGGGATCATACCTGCTGATCAGTCCTCAGCAGGAGAATATTTACAGGGAAGCTTCACTGGATGAAAATATGCCCGTATATCAAGCTTCAGATTCTTACAATGCTTCAAAAAAAATAGTGGCACCGGACTTTGGTGCGGCTGCTGATAAAACCGTACATGCCGTGGTGCACATCAAAACGGAATACAAAAGAAAAGAAAGCCAGTATAACGAGTTTTTCGAATTTTTTGGTGGGGGTTCTGCCTATCCGGCAACAGCCAGCGGATCAGGAGTGATTATTGATGGCGACGGATATATCGTAACCAATAATCACGTGGTGGAGTCGGCAGACAGGGTCACCGTGACATTAAATGACAAGCGCACCTATGAGGCTGAGGTAGTGGGACTGGATCCCAATACGGATCTTGGGCTTATCAAGGTAGAAGCCAGCGGATTGCCCTACCTTACCATGGGCAACTCGGATGAGCTGAGCGTGGGCGAATGGGTGCTGGCCGTGGGTAACCCTTTTAACCTTACTTCTACGGTTACGGCCGGTATCGTAAGCGCCAAGGCCAGAAATATCAACATACTGGGGCGCCGATCTGCCATTGAGTCTTTTATACAGACCGATGCTGCCGTTAACCGCGGTAACAGCGGGGGAGCCCTGGTGAATACCAAAGGCGAACTGGTAGGTGTGAATGCTGCCATTGCCTCCAACACAGGATCATACACGGGCTATTCCTTTGCTATCCCTGTGAATATTGCCCGCAAGGTGATCAGCGACCTGAAGGAATACGGCATGGTGCAGCGCGCTTATATTGGTGTTACCATACGTGAGCTCACCAGCAAGCTGGCAGAAAAAGAAGATATTGACAATATCCGGGGTGTGTATGTTGACGGTGTTGAAGATGATGGTGCTGCTGAGGATGCGGGCCTGAAGAGTGGCGATGTGATCGTTTCGGTGGATGGTAAGCCGGTAAACAGCTCAGGAAGATTACTTGAGCTCATTGCACAATATAATCCCGGGGATGAAGTTAAGGTTGATTACATCCGCGATAATAAGCGTGAAAGCGTGGAGCTTACACTGGAAGGCCGGCACGGAGAAACAAAAATACTGCCGAAGGAAGAGCTCAGCGTAATGTCGATGCTGGGAGCCAGCCTCAGGGAGCTTGATGAAAATCAACTGGAAAAATACGGGCTGGATTATGGCGTTCAGGTAACGGATCTTAGT
>JBEPXQ010000273.1:0-3805 GCA_041641835.1 Bacteroidales bacterium | reverse complement strand
TGCTCCTAAGTATAAGGTTATGATATCAACCCCGTTGAGGTTTCCGGGTACTTGTTTGTACACTGGCACGCCTGCAATTAGTCCTTCACGGTTACCCACCGCAGTTACATTATGATTGTGTCCCACCAATGTTTTCACTGCTATATGGGAATAGCGAAATGGCTTAAGGCTTGCCCCAAGTACCAGTACATGTTCTTGCATTCGTTCTCTGTTTTCTGCAAAGATAATACTTATTGGTCAATTATATCATATCGCAAGTGTCAAAAAGACAGCAGGTTGTTTGCTTCTGGTGTCAATTCGTCAGTTTGTTGTTGTTTGCGTAGAATGGCAAATTCTTTGCAAATGCCGCAGGAAAAAGGATTAAAACACTATGGATATAAATAAACTGACCATAAAATCACAACAGGTTTTGAATAAGGCAAATGAAATAGCTGTTTCTTATGATAATCAGGCTGTTGAAAATGCTCATTTGCTCAAGGCCATGTTCTCTGAAGGACAAAGCATGATTACATGGCTATTAAAAAAACTGGGTGTGAATGATGAAAATATCCGAAAGGCTATAGATAAAATCATTAGTTCTTTGCCAAAAGTAAAGGGCGGCGAACAGTATATTTCGCGCGATCTGAACCAGACGCTGCAACGTGCACAACAAATCATCAGTAAAAGCAATGACGAATTTATTGCCCTGGAGTATCTTTTACTTGCCATGCTGGATGGGAATGATAACACTGCTTCACTTTTAAAAGACAGTGGCATCAAAAAGAAAGAACTCGAAGCAGCCATAGCAGATATGCGCAAGGGTTCAACTGTAAACAGCCAGACAGCTGAAGATACCTATCGTTCGCTTGACCGCTTTGCTAACAACTTAAACGAAATGGCGCGCAACAACAAGCTTGATCCTGTTATCGGACGTGATGATGAAATCAGGCGTGTACTGCAGATACTCTCGCGACGCACTAAAAATAATCCGGTGCTGGTGGGCGAACCCGGTGTGGGTAAAACCGCCATTGCCGAAGGTATTGCACACCGTATTATTAATGGTGATGTTCCGGAAAACTTGAAAAACCGGGTTATCTATTCACTGGATATGGGTGCTTTGATAGCTGGTGCCAAATATAAGGGCGAATTTGAGGAAAGACTGAAAAGCGTTGTGAAAGAAGTGATTGCTTCTGAAGGTGAAGTAATTCTTTTTATTGATGAGATACACACTCTGGTAGGTGCAGGAGGAGGCCAGGGAGCCATGGATGCAGCCAATATCCTGAAGCCGGCTTTGGCCAGAGGCGAGCTGCGTGCTGTAGGTGCTACCACATTAAAAGAATATCAAAAATATTTTGAGCAGGACAAAGCACTGGAACGCCGTTTCCAGATGGTTACTGTGGCTGAACCTGATGTGGAAGATGCCATAGCCATCTTGCGTGGCTTGAAAAACCGCTATGAATCTCACCATAAAGTAAGGATACTGGATGATGCAGTTATTTCTGCCGTGCAGTTGTCAAACCGCTATATTAGCGACAGGCACCTTCCGGATAAAGCCATTGATTTGATTGATGAAGCTGCGTCAAAACTCCGGCTGGAGATCAATTCAGTTCCGGAAGAGCTGGACGAAGTTGAACGCGATATCAGGCAGCTGGAAATTGCAAAAGAAGCATTTAAGCGCGAAAAAAATAAGGAAAAGCTGAATGAAGCTGAGCAACAACTGGCTAATCTTAATGAAAAGAAGAATGAAATAAAATCACGATGGCAGGCAGAGAAAGACCTGGTGGAAAAGGTGCAACAGAAGAAAAAAGATATCGAACTATTGCACCATGAGGCTGATGAATCAGAACGCAGAGGAGATTACGGTAATGTAGCCGAAATTCGATACGGTAAGATAAAGGAAACTGAACGCGAACTTGAGCAAGCCAGAAAAGAATTGCTTAAAATGCAGTCAGATGGTGCTCTTATTAACGAGGAGGTTGACTCAGAAGATATTGCTGATGTGGTATCCCGTTGGACAGGCATCCCGGTGACGAAGATGATGCAGAGTGAACGCGAAAAGCTGCTGCACCTGGAAGAGGAGCTTCACAGGCGCGTGGTAGGCCAGGACGATGCTATCACAGCTGTGGCTGATGCCATCCGCAGAAGCAGGGCAGGACTGCAGGATCAGCGAAAACCGATCGGCTCCTTTATTTTCCTGGGCACTACGGGTGTGGGAAAGACTGAGTTGGCGAGAGCACTGGCCGAATTTCTTTTTGATGATGAGAATAATATGGTGCGCATTGATATGTCAGAGTACCAGGAGAGGCATGCAGTGTCAAGACTGATAGGAGCGCCTCCGGGGTATGTGGGTTATGAAGAATCCGGGCAACTTACTGAAGCTGTGCGAAGAAAACCTTATTCGGTAATTTTACTGGATGAGATCGAAAAAGCTCACCCTGACACCTTTAATATACTGCTTCAGGTGCTGGAAGACGGCCGATTGACAGATAACAAGGGAAGAACAGCTGATTTCAGGAATTCTATTGTTATCATGACTTCAAATATAGGTTCGCATCTTATTATGGAGAACCTGCAGGAGCTTAACGACCATAATCGCGAACAGGTGCTGTTGGATACACAATCCAAAGTGTTTGATTTTCTCAAGAAATCAATTAAACCCGAATTTCTCAATAGAATTGATGATATCATCATGTTCACACCCCTTACCAGGGATGAAATCAACCGCATTGTGAAGCTGCAGATTGATATAGTGAAGAAGATGCTGTCTGAAAATAATATCAGCATTGAAGTGAGTGAAAACGCGGTGAAATATATAGGTGAAATGGGCTATGATCCGCAATATGGCGCACGTCCGGTGAAAAGAGTCGTGCAGCGTTTTATGCTGAATGATCTATCGAAAATGATACTTTCAGAAGATGTAAACAGGGAAATTCCCATCCGTATTGATGCCCGTGATGGTAAGCTGATTTTTGAAAACTGAGATCATTTCAAACTAAAATAATAATCAGTTGTTTAAAATGGCAGATGCTGGATAGTGTCTGCCTTTTTTATTTCTGAAAAATCAATTCAATATTATGGATGTAAATAATTTAGCTGACAAAGCACTGGAATTACTACTGGTTTATGGTCCAAAGTTTTTGCTTGCCATTATTACTCTAATTGTAGGGCTATGGTTGATCAAACTGGTTATTAAAGGAACAAAAAAAGCATTCGAAAAGCGCGAAGTCGATCTTTCCCTTCGAAAGTTTCTGATCACTATTATTGATATCGGACTGAAAGTTCTACTTCTTATTAGTGTGATTAGTATGATTGGTGTAGCAATGACCTCATTCATTGCACTACTTGGTGCTATCGGTCTGGCCATTGGCATGGCCCTATCTGGTACTTTGCAGAATTTTGCCGGCGGAGTAGTGATTCTGTCGCTTAAACCATTGAAAGTAGGCGAATTTATTGAGTCAAATGGTATAATGGGTACTGTGCAGGAAATACAGATATTTAATACTGTGCTGAAAACCCCGGATAACCAGGTGGTGTTCCTGCCTAATGGAAATTTATCTACCTCTGCCATCACTAACTATTCCCGGGAGAATACACGCCGGATGGATCTGACATTTGGTATTGGTTATGATGATGATATTGATAAAGCAAGAAAAATCCTCGAAGAAATAATTGAAGGTGATGAACGTATCCTGCAGGACCAGGAACCTATGATTGCTGTGAAAACCCTCAATGACAGTTCTGTTGATCTTCTTTTGCGAATATGGCTTAAAAATGAAGACTTCTGGGGTTACTATTGGGAGATAAGAGAAAAAGTGAAAAAGGCCTT
>JBEPXQ010000272.1:0-3807 GCA_041641835.1 Bacteroidales bacterium | reverse complement strand
ATAACGCACCTGAAATCAAATATCTGGTAGCTAATGCTGATGAAATGGAGCCCGGCACCTTTAAGGACCGCCTGCTCATGGAAAAGAATCCACATCTGCTGATCGAAGCGCTTATAGTGAGTGCTTACGCTCTGCAGGCATCACAGGCATATATCTTTCTGCGCTGGGCTTATAAAACTTCAGAAAAGCTACTGCGAAAAGCCATATCAGAAGCCCGCGAAGCCGGCTATCTCGGCAGGAATATCCTGGACTCGGGTTTCGATCTTCAGATTGACGTGCACATCAGTGTTGGACGCTATATGTCGGGTGAGGAAACTGCCCTGATAAATTCGCTGGAAGGCAAACGGGCCAACCCGCGGTTTAAACCGCCTTTTCCGCAAGCCGTGGGACTGTTTGGCAAGCCAACAGTGGTAAACAATGTGGAAACGCTTTGTAACATACCGTTTATCATTCGCGAAGGCGCTAAAACCTTCAAAGGTCTGGCCATCACAGACGACGCCGGCACCAAAATGTATGGAGTCAGTGGCAATGTAAAAAATCCGGGCACATGGGAATTACCCATGGGGACTAAGATGCGCGATCTGATTGAAAAACATGCCGGTGGTATGCTTGATGGTTACAAGTTCCGTGGACTGCTTCCCGGCGGCGGATCCACAGATTTCCTCACTGAAGAGCATCTGGACATCAACCTGGATTATGATACAGTGCAGGAACAGGGAAGCCGCTTTGGCACGGGCACCATGATCATACTGGATGACAAAACCTGTCCTGTGGCTTTCGTGGCTAACCTGCTGCAGTTCTTTGCACGTGAATCCTGCGGCTGGTGCACGCCCTGCCGTGATGGCATCCCCTTTTCACTAAAAACTGTGCAAGCCATAGAAAATGGAAACGGAAAGATGGAAGACCTGCACATACTGGAGGAATACACCAAATTTAACGCCCCGGGAAACACCTTTTGTGCCTTTGCCCCGGGAGCCATGGAACCACTGCAAAGTGCCCTTAAATACTTCAGAAAAGATTTTGAAAATCATATTAAAGAAAAAAAATGCCCCTGGAAGGAGCAGAAATAATAACAGCTTATGGTGAAGATAAATGTTGACGGCAAGGAATATAAGGTTACTGAAGGGCAAAACCTGCTGCAGGCATGTCTTTCAGTTGGGATCAACATTCCCTATTTCTGCTATCACCCGGCCATGGGTTCGGTGGGAGCCTGCCGGCAATGTGCTGTTAAGCTGTTTAAGGATGAAGATGATGACAGCGGAAAGATCGCCATGTCGTGCATGGAATCAGTGAAGGAAGGCATGCTGGTGTCAGTTAATGATGAGGAGGTAAAGAAATTCCGCGCCATGGTTATTGAAAGTATGATGCTGAATCATCCGCACGACTGCCCGGTGTGTGATGAAGGGGGCGAATGCCACCTGCAGGACATGACCGTGATGACAGGCCATAGTTACCGGCGCAGCCGTTTCCCCAAGCGAACATTTCGCAACCAATACCTGGGGCCTTTCCTGAATCATGAGATGAACCGCTGCATACATTGTTACCGCTGTGTGCGCTTTTACGGTGAGTATGCAGGTGGAAAAGACCTGAATGCTTTCAGTATTTCAAATCATGTTTACTTCGGAAGGGAAAAAGACGGTGTGCTGGAAAATGAGTTCAGTGGAAACCTCGCAGAGGTCTGCCCTACCGGGGTATTCACCGATAAAACCCTGAAAAAGCATTACACCCGTAAGTGGGATCTCACCACTGCCCCATCAGTTTGTGTCCACTGCAGCCTGGGTTGTAACACCATTCCTGGTGAAAGGTATGGGACGCTCAGACGCATACGCAACCGCTACAATGAAAAAGTAAACGGCTACTTCCTTTGCGACAGGGGAAGGTTTGGCTATGAATTTGTCAGCAGTTCTGAAAGAATTATGAAACCGCTTATCAGAAATAACAATAAGCTGGTGGAAATCAATCCAGATGAACTTCTGAAAAAAATAAAAGAGAGAATCAGAAACGGAAAGTTGCTGGGAATTGGATCACCGCGGGCATCCATGGAATCGAATTTTGCTTTGAAGCAACTGGTTGGTCAGGATAATTTCTTTTCAGGAATTTCAGAAAAAGAAAATATCATAAACCCGAAAATGCTCCGACTGCTTAATAACTGGCCGGTGAAACTGTCATCGTTAAAAGAAACCGAAAAGGCGGACTTTGTCCTGATAATGGGTGAAGACATAACTATGACAGCACCCATGCTGGCACTTTCACTGCGGCAAACCCGCATGAAGCTGGCGAAGGAATTTGCCGAAAAAAATGGTATAGAAGGATGGAAGGATCATAGTGTACGGCACATTTACCAGCATTCAAAAGCACCGGTGTATGCTATAACCCCCGTCATAAGCAGGATGGATGAAGTATGTGAAAACAGCCTTCACCTCAGCCCGCGTGAAACCGCCCGCTTTGGGTTTGCACTGGCCAACCGCATTGATCCTGAAAGTCCGCCGCCGGATAATATCCCTGAGAAGTGGAATAAGGTTCTTGACCAGATAAGAGCAGCTTTGCTTGAAGCTGATAACCCGCTGATTGTATCCGGTAGTAACAACGGTGATACTTACATGACTGATGCCATAGGTAACATAACCCTGGCAGCTTCAAAGCAAAATAAAACATGCAGCCTGTTCCTTACCATGGCTGAAGCAAACAGCATGGGACTCACCATGCTTGATGGAAAGCGATTGACTGAGCTTCAGCAACAGGAAGACTATCACCTGCTAATCCTGGAAAATGATCTTTACAGAAGACTGGATGCCGGACAACTGCTGGATAAAGCTAAATCTGTTACGGTGATTGATCATATCAACACAGAAACTTCAGAAAAAGCAGATTTTATCCTGCCTGCAGGTACTTTTGCGGAATCCTCAGGAACTATGGTCAACAATGAAGGCCGTGCTCAGCGTTTTTACCGGGTTATCCCTCCAAAAAATGGGATAAAAGACAGTTGGAAATGGCTGGACGACGTCAGGGCAGGGCTTCAGGACAGCAAACCGGCATGGGCAAATCTTGATGCCTGCATCAATGAGCTTTGTCATGCACATCCTGGATTGGAAGAAATAAAAAATATTGCTCCTGTTGCTAATTACAGGCAGCGCGGACAGAAGTTGCCACGTGCACCAAAGCGCTATAGCGGACGCACAGCCATGGATGCCAGCAAAAACGTTCACGAACCACAGCCGGCGGCAGACCCGGATTCGCCGCTCAGCTTTACTATGGAAGGTAATCATAACTCCCCTCCCACTCCGCTGACAGCTTTCTATTGGGCGCCAGGCTGGAATTCGGTTCAGGCTTTGAATAAATACCAGAACATAGTGGGTGATAACTTGCATCATGGCCAGAACGGCATCAGGCTTTTTAAAGCGTCACGAAAACCTGAGATTTCCTGGTTTGAAAAATCACCCCCGGAAATTCTTTTGAATAAAGATGAAATACTGCTGATCCCGGCTTTTCACATTTTCGGATCAGATGAACTGAGTTCACTGGCTCCGGCTATTGCTGAAAGAGCTCCTGAGCCTTACATCAGAATAAACAAAGCTGATGCAGATAAAACCGGCTTAAACATTGATGATCAGGTGCAGGTTAAAAGCAAAAACGGTTCCTGGACCTTGCCGGTTGAGATTAGTGAAAAGCTACCGGAGGGAGTGGCAGAGGTTCCTTCCGGTTTACGCCAGGGGTTTATCCCGGATTTACCTGCTAAAGCAGAAATAACTAAAATCGAAAAAAAGAAAACGACTTAGATGAACCAGATAATTGTTGTCATATCTGTTT
>JBEPXQ010000271.1:0-3809 GCA_041641835.1 Bacteroidales bacterium | reverse complement strand
GTGATGGAATGCGCTGAACAGGGAAAAATGTCCAAGGAACTGGCAAAGATCATCATTGACGTGCCGGTGGATTACAAGCCGGAGGAACTGAAGCTGAGCAATCCGGACACGGAAAAGTTGGGAAAACTGTTTGATGAGCTGGAGTTTAATCAGTATAAAAAGCGCGTGGCAGAACTGTTTGCAGAGGAAAAGCCGATGGCAGGCAGCAGCCAGGCTCCCGACCTCTTCAGCGGGATGGAAGATGCCGCGGCGGCCAGGCGCGAAACGCTTGATGCCAGCAAGTGCGACTACAAGCTGGTGGAAAAGGAGGCTGAAATCGGTGAACTGATTCAGCAACTGGAGAAAAACGGCAGCTTCTGTTTCGACACGGAAACATCCAGCCTGAAAGCAACGCAGGCTGAACTGGCCGGGATATCATTCAGCATAAAAAAACAACAGGCCTGGTATGTACCATTTCCTTCTGAAAAAGAAAAGGCAAAGCAACTATTGGAAAAACTCCGCCCGCTGTTTGAAAATGAAGATCTTGAAAAAACCGGACAGAACCTGAAATATGATATCACAGTGTTGAAGAACTACGGCATGGACGTGTATGGCCGCTTGTTTGATACCATGATAGCGCATTACCTGCTGGAACCCGACATGCGGCACAATATGGACTTCCTGGCTGATGCTTATCTGAATTACAAAACAGTGTCCATAGAAACGCTGATCGGGAAAAAAGGTAAAAGACAAAAAGATATCCGCACAGTGGATGTGAAGCGGGTGGCGGAGTATGCCTGCGAGGATGCCGATATTACCTTGCAGCTACGGGAGGTGTTCGAGCCTATACTGAAAGAAAACGGCCTGCTGGACTTGTTTTATGACATTGAGATACCGCTGATACCGGTGTTGGCATCCATGGAAAAGGAAGGAGTGAAACTGGATGTGCATGTGCTGAAAAAAACTTCGGAAAAACTGGCCTGGGAGTTACGTGGCATCGAGGAAAAGATATTCAGTATGGCCGGAGAGAAGTTCAATATCTCTTCTCCCAAACAACTCGGGGTGATCCTTTATGAAAAACTGAAGATCACCGATAAGCCCAAGTTTACCAAAACAAAGCAGTATTCCACCAGTGAGGATGTTTTACAGAAGCTGATGAATAAGCATGAAATCGTGGAGCAGATCCTGGAATACCGCTCGGTATCCAAGCTAAAGTCCACCTACGTGGATGCTTTGCCGGAGCTTATCAATCCTTACACGGGCAGGCTGCACACCACCTTTAACCAGACGGTGGCTGCCACAGGCAGGTTGAGTTCCAACAATCCTAACCTTCAGAATATTCCTATCCGTACCGAGCGGGGCAGAGCCATCCGGGCTGCTTTTGTGCCGCGGGATGAGGATCATGTGCTGATAGCGGCGGATTACTCCCAGATAGAGCTGAGGCTGATCGCCGAGCTCAGTGGCGACGAATCCATGCTGCAGGCTTTCCGCGAGGGGCAGGACATCCACACGGCCACGGCCGCTAAAGTATATCGCCAGAACCCGGAAGAGGTGACCAAGGAAATGAGGCGAAACGCCAAGATGGTCAACTTCGGGATCATCTACGGGATATCAGCCTTTGGGCTGGCCGAGCGGCTAAACATTAGCCGTGGGGAGGCCAAATCGATCATTGATGCTTATTTTGAGGAGTATCCGGCTATCAAAAAGTATATGGATGAGCAGATCAAGCTGGCACGTGAGCAGGGATACGTGAAAACACTCATGGACCGCCGGCGATATCTCAGGGATATTAACTCCAGGAACAACGTGGTGCGCGGCTTTGCCGAGCGAAATGCCATCAACGCCCCTATACAGGGTTCTTCGGCTGATATGATAAAAATTGCCATGATAAGAATTCATGATAGGCTGAAGAAAAACAGCATGAAAACAAAGATGACCCTGCAGGTGCATGATGAACTGATCTTTGATGTGCCTCATGATGAAGTGCAGGAAGTGAAAAAAATGGTGACCGAAGAAATGAAAAATGCAATGCCGCTCACTATCCCGGTGGTGGTTGATATTAATGAAGGCCGGAACTGGCTGGAGGCGCACTAATAGATCAGGCGGGCACCAATCGCTTGTAATGCTCATAGCGGTTCATTACCTCATTAACGAATTTGTAGGTTTCTTCACCACGGCAGTAGCCATACTTCACCACCGGATCGTTGTAATATTTTGGTTGGGATTTATACAGCAGAAAGGTGTCCACATCCTTCCAGCTGGTGGTGGTTTCGGCTTCATATTTTTCTGCCAGTCGCCGTGCATCCTGCACATGCCCTAATCCCACATTATAGGAAGCCAGAATAAATTTCACGCGTTCTTCCTTTTCAACTTTGGTATCAGCAAACTGCTTATCGAGGAATTTTATAAACCGCACCCCGGCCCGGATGTTCTGCTCAGGATCATCAAGGTTTTGTGCCCCGAAGCGTTCCCCGGTTTCAGGCATAAGCTGCATTAAACCTTTGGCCCCGGCCCAGGATTTAATATCAGACTGAAACCGTGACTCCTGGTAAATCAGGGAGGCCAACAGCCTCCAGTCCCAGTCGATTTCTTTACTGTATTTTTTGATCAGCTCATCGTATGGGGAGATCCGCCCTCCAGCGATGGAATGATATTTCTGATTTTGCTTATGTGGTGTCTTACGGCTGACAAAATATTTGTGATACAGCATCCGGTAGTTTGCTGTCTTCTTGTAATCAGCCAGCCAGCTGTTAACAGACAGGCGTAGGGAATCAGCCCCTTTCTGTACTGCCCAGGCCAGCTTCTGGGGAAAACTCACCGGGGTGTTTATATCAATATTGTCGTAATAGGTCTTATTGACCATGGCCATATGCTCGTCACAAACCGTGTAATCAATCTCGCCCTTAGCTACCATCCTTACCAGTTGTTCGGCTTCATAATCCGATTCCACTATGTTGATATTAGCACCTATCTCATCAGCAAGATTCCTGAGTCGCGATACAAAAGCAGATGCTTTCTGCACGTAAACAGTTTTTCCTGCCATATCCAGCTGGCTCCTGATCAGCTCTTTCTCAATCTGTCGCGTATTCATGCGATGATATCCTTCAGGCTTCCGCTGAACCAATACCTGCCGGCTTAGGCTGTGGGGAATGGTAAAATCAACATATTTTGACCGCTCCTGGGTTACAGTCAGGTCGATTCCTATAATATCACATTCACCCCGGTTGATGCAGTTAAATTTTGCATTCAGGTTATTATCCACCCTGATATCCAGCTCCACGCCAAGATGGGCGGCATATTCCTTCAGTAGTTCATACTGGTAACCCATTGGCCGGCCGCGATAAACAAAATAATTGATGGAATTAAAGTCGGTAACGGCAGTGAGCTTACCTTCCTGGTGAATCTGCTTCAGCACATTAGCAGTTACACTATCCGGCGGGAGGATATCATTATCCTCTCCGTTATTGCTACTGCTAAAAGAAATGATCAAAATAAAAAACATTAGCAATACCAGTATGCCTATTGCAATAGGTTTTTTATTTTTTTCCAGGAATGCTTTCATTTACGGTCTCCGGTTTGTGTGCTCAAAATTAGGAAATAATCCGGTATCATGCCATCATTATCTTACAATGCCATTGAATTACTGTTATGTATATATATTAAGCAGATGTTCCACCAGGTCTGGAACTGCAGTTCCTGCTTTCTCCTTCATTATTTTCAGATTATTAATATTGATGGATTCGTTTGCTTTGGGGTCCACGTAAAATTTAGGGATATCTCTGTCAGCAAACTGAAACAAGCTGGCGGCAGGATACACATTAAGAGAAGTC
>JBEPXQ010000270.1:0-3811 GCA_041641835.1 Bacteroidales bacterium | reverse complement strand
TATTTTTCCGCGGTCATGTAGTTGATCATGGTTTTATCACTCTTTCTCGAAATATCCGATAGCATTTCTGCCTGGGCTACATTAATCTGATAGCTGAACTCAATTTTTTTGGCGCCTGAAAACAAAGCCGCCGGATTTTTACCCGGATAATCCCTGATTAGTTCATCACCGGGGATGTAGGAGTAGAGGAAAAACCTGTAGTCAAACAGGTGATCGTTTATAAGCTGAGTAATTGCATGTTGTGTGTTATTCAATACCTCAAGGGTCTCCGGCTTGAATGTCAGCCTGGATCTGTCAACATCCCCGGCAGTGTAGCGTATCCACATATCCTTATTCACCATCAGCGATCTTTCATTTTCCATTTGTCCGGACTGCATATTGAATCGCTTACGATGAATAACTACTCCATGATGGTATTTTTCCTCAAACCTAACCCCATTTTGCTGGATCACCCAATCGCCATGATACATGCTGTTTTCATCAAAGTAACCTTTTATCATGATCTTGTTGGCTTTGTCCAGAAGATAAACAGAGTCCTTTAGTTTCCCATGGTCAAATACCAGGTTGATGGCATATAGATTATTATCTTCGTAATCAGTCCAGCCTTTATGATTTTCATCGGTTTGCTTGCGTTTTTTCGAGCTTTTGCTAAGCTTCCAGTGGCCGTGGGGAACACCTTTGTCATAAGCTGCATTAAGCTGTATGTCGTAAGAATAGAAATATCCTTCGCGGTCCTCGAAATAATCCTGAACAGTAATGGCATAAGACCAGTTGCCGGTTTTTAGTCCTTCTTCATAGGCACCTGAAATGGTTTGATACACGCGCTGGCGCTGATCATTTCTCCAGCGCAGGCGGTAGCGAAACACCCCGTGCCAGATGCGTTGGGTTCCCTGCTTGTAGTAGTAATAGGTTACCTCGCCGGGTTCCATCAGCCCGTTACGCATGGTCCCGGTGTAACGCTCAGTGCGGTGGCGCTGCGAGAAAGCTGTGGTTGTTATTGCCAGCAGAATGAAAAGAATATAGATTTTTTTTGGCATTTGTCTGAATTGGATTTTGGACTTTTTATCCCGGCAAAGATAAAAACAAAAGGGGTGCCATTAATGACACCCCTTGCTGAAATATGAAAAGTGTATTTTACTTTCTGGATTCGATAAGGATATCCAGCATTTTTATGGATGCTTCAGGGATCACCGTACCTGGGCCAAAAACAGCCACGGCACCGGCATCATAAAGTTCCTGGTAATCCTGATGAGGGATAACACCACCCACGATCACCATGATATCATCACGCCCGAGTTTTTTCAGCTCGTTGATCACCTGCGGCACCAGCGTTTTATGGCCTGCAGCAAGACTGGACACACCGAGTATGTGCACGTCATTTTCCACTGCCTGTCGTGCTGCCTCAGCAGGTGTCTGGAATAATGGTCCGATGTCCACATCAAATCCGATATCGGCATAGGCAGTAGCCACCACTTTGGCACCACGATCGTGGCCATCCTGGCCCATCTTGGCGATCATAATCCGCGGACGGCGGCCTTCCAGCTCTGCAAATTCATCGGTTTTCTTCCTTGCTTCTTCAAAAGCATTGTTATCTTTCGATTCGGAGGAATAAACTCCGGAAATGGATCGTATCACAGCTTTGTATCTCCCGAAAACTTTTTCCATGGCATCGGAAATTTCACCAAGAGAAGCACGCTTTCTGGCGGCATCAACCGACAGTTCCAGCAGGTTTCCTTCGCCGCTTTCAGCGGCTTTGGTGATGGCATCCAGTGCCTGTTGTACTTCTTCATTATTGCGTTCGCTACGCAGCTTTTCAAGTCGTCTCAATTGTGCCTGGCGAACAGCAGTGTTATCCACCTCGAGGGTTTCAATGGGGTCTTCTTTTTCAAGTCGGTATTTATTGATACCCACGATGGTATCTTTTTTCGCATCGATGCGTGCCTGCTTGCGTGCAGCCGCTTCTTCGATGCGCATCTTTGGCACTCCGGTTTCAATGGCTTTGGTCATACCGCCTAACTTCTCAATCTCCTGAATATGCTCCCAGGCACGGTAGGCAATATCTTCTGTAAGGCTTTCCACGTAATAAGATCCGGCCCATGGGTCAACAGCCTTTATGATATTGGTTTCCTGTTGCAGCATAATCTGGGTATTACGGGCTATGCGTGCAGAAAAGTCGGTTGGCAGGGCAATAGCCTCATCCAAAGCATTGGTGTGCAACGACTGGGTGTGGCCCAGTGCTGCTGCCATGGCTTCTATCGCTGTGCGGGTAACATTATTAAAGGGATCCTGCTCGGTAAGGCTCCAGCCTGATGTCTGCGAATGTGTCCGCAATGCCATTGACTTCGGATTTTTCGGGTTGAACTGCTTGATGAGCTTTGCCCAAAGCATGCGTGCAGCCCGCATTTTGGCAATCTCCATAAAGTGGTTCATGCCGATTCCCCAGAAGAAGGAGAGACGTGGAGCAAAAGCATCAATGTCAATTCCGGCATCAATACCTGTACGGATGTATTCCAGGCCGTCTGCCAGCGTATATGCCAGCTCAATATCAGCGCTGGCCCCGGCTTCCTGCATGTGATAACCACTGATGGAAATAGAATTAAATTTGGGCATGTTCTTCGACGTGTATTCGAAGATATCAGCGATGATCTTCATGGAGTGTTTGGGCGGATAAATGTAGGTGTTTCGCACCATAAACTCTTTCAGAATGTCATTCTGAATGGTTCCGGCCAGCTTCTCTTTTGGCACGCCCTGCTCTTCGGCCGCAACAATGTAGAAGGCCATCACCGGAAGTACAGCACCGTTCATGGTCATGGACACGGACATTTTATCCAGCGGGATCTGGTCGAAGAGGATCTTCATATCCAGGATGGAATCCACAGCCACCCCGGCTTTACCCACGTCACCAACCACGCGCTCGTGGTCAGAATCATATCCGCGGTGGGTGGCCAGGTCAAATGCAATGGATAGTCCTTTTTGTCCTGCTGCCAGGTTCCGGCGGTAAAAAGCGTTGGATTCTTCAGCAGTGGAAAATCCTGCATACTGGCGGATAGTCCATGGGCGCATAGCATACATAGTGGAGTAAGGCCCACGCAGATAAGGAGGAACACCGGCTGCATAATCCAGGTGCTCCATCTTTTCCAGATCTTCCTTGCCATAAGCCGGCTTGATGTTGATCTTTTCGGGTGTTTCCAGGTCAGCTTTTATATCATGCTGCTTTTCCCATTCCCTGAAAGATCCGTCTTTTCCGGTATCTATATTGATTTTTGAAAAATCAGGTCTCATAATATCTTATTTCTTTTCGTTCAGGATTTATTTAATTACACCGAGTTTCTCCTGGTATTTCTTCAAAGTTTCCAGAAGGTTGGATTTGATATGGATGAAATCGTCCACACCGGCTTCCTTAAAGGCTTCAATATGTTCTTTAGGATATCCGGCTACTACCAGTTGAGTGTTGTTGTTTTCTGATTTGATCTTTTCAGCCACTTCAGGAACATATTGCACGTAATCATCATCGCTGCTACAAAGCACGATGATTTCCGCACCCGATGCCAGGGCATCTTTCACGCCTTCATTTGCGTCATCAAATCCAAGGTTATCATGTATGTCATAACCGGCACAGCCAAAGAAAGCACTGCTAAAAGATGCGCGGGCTGTTCTCATACCGCGATTACCTATCTTCAGCAGGTAAACGCCCGGCTTTTTGTTTCCATCTTTGATGAACTTCTCAGTGGCCAGGCGCAGTTTTTCAAAAGGCTCTGCACCGCGGTATTGTGGCAGCCCCTGGCTGTTTGCCTGCTCGTCTCTGAACATG
>JBEPXQ010000269.1:0-3832 GCA_041641835.1 Bacteroidales bacterium | reverse complement strand
TGAGGCGAAATCAATGACAGGAAAAGGTAAACCTGTTATTATTCTGATGAAAACAGATATGGGTCATGGGGTGGACTATATGCAGGGAACCCACGAGTGGCATGGAAAAGCACCCAATGATGAACTGCTGGAAAAGGCACTGTCACAATTACCTGAAACCCTTGGTGATTATTGATCGTAACCTATAAAAATATGAGGCTGGTTACCTCCGGCCTCCTAAAATTTACCGGATGAGATCAAAAATCCTTGTTTCTCTTTTTATTTTAACCCTGGCTGCCTCGGCCGGATTAAAACTGTATGGCCAATCCTATCGCACTACCAGCACCGGTAAGGAACCGGTAACCCGTATCCTTTTTGTTTTTGATGCTTCCAGAAGCATGTATGGACAATGGCAGGATGAGGTGAAAATTGACATCGCCAGACGACTGCTTTCCGAAATGCTCGACAGCCTTAGAGGCAGAAAGGACCTGCAACTTGCTTTGCGGGTATATGGCCATCAGCACCACTTCCCGCCGCAATATTGTGATGATACCAAGCTGGAAGTGCCCTTCTCCTTTAACAATATTGATAAGATAAAGTATAAGCTGAAAACTATTGTGCCTAAGGGTACAACCCCCATAGCACGTTCGCTGGAAGAATCAGCTGATGACTTTACCCCCTGCGATAACTGCCGGAATATTGTTATCCTGATCACTGATGGTATAGAGGAGTGCGACGGTGATCCATGTGAGGTTTCATTGAAACTGCAGGAAAAAGGAGTTATTCTGAAACCATTTATCATAGGAATAGGGAAAAACTTTAAAGATGCCTTTGACTGTATCGGAACTTATTTTGATGCAAGCAATGAAGCCGAATTCCGCAATGCTTTGAATATCGCCATCAACCGGGCATTAAATCCCACATCAGCTCAGGTAAACCTGCTTGATGTTAATGGTAATCCCACGGAAACCAACGTCAACATGACCTTCTACAACAGGTCTTCCGGGGAAATGATGTACAATTATATTCACACCTTAAATGCCAAAGGAAATCCTGATACGCTGAAGCTTAACCCCATGACTGCATACCGGATCGAAGTGCACACTATTCCACCGGTAGTGATTGATTCCTTCGGATTAACAGCCGGTAAGCATAATATCATTGGCGTGGATGCTCCACAAGGATATTTGCTCTGCCAGTTTCAGGGAAAAACTCTTGGTGATCAGTATGTGAATTGCGTTGTTAGGGAGGATGGGGAAATGAAAACCCTGAATGTGCAGAATGCTGGAAAAACAGAAAAATACCTCATCGGGAAATATGACCTGGAGATACTCACTTTACCCAGGCTACTGGTGGAGGATGTGGCAGTTTCACAAAGCCATACCACTACTGTGGATATTCCGGCTCCCGGTATGGTGATGATAAGGATGGGCACTCATGGCTATGGGAGCATTTATAAGTATGAGAATGATGGATCTGTGACCTGGGTTTATAACCTTCCGGAGAAAAAACAGCGCGAATCTGTTTACTTGCTGCCCGGTGATTATAAGGTGGTTTTCCGCAGCAAAGCATCCAACCGGGCAAGATACACGCGTGAGATAGACTTTGACGTGAAATCAGGAGAAGCAAAAACAATATCGATATACAACAATTGAAAAGAATAAATCATGAGTAAGTTTGAAGTAAGAGATAAAAAAGATACTCGTTCAGGATTTGGTGAAGCACTTTTGGAGCTGGCCCGTGAAAACGACAAGGTCGTTGGGCTGTGTGCCGATCTTACAGGTTCACTGAAGATGGGGGATTTTGCCGAAGAATTCCCGGAACGTTTTTTCCAGGCTGGCATAGCTGAAGCTAATATGATGGGAGTGGCTTCAGGACTTGCTACTTCGGGAAAAATACCGTTTGCCGCTACCTTTGCCAACTTTGGATCAGGCAGGGTTTATGATCAGGTGCGGCAGTCGATAGCCTATAGTGATAAGAACGTGAAGATCTGCGTTTCACATGCCGGGCTCACGCTGGGAGAGGATGGTGCTACGCATCAGATACTGGAAGACATCGGGCTGATGAAGATGCTGCCACATATGACAGTGATCAATACCTGCGATTTCTACCAGACCAAACAGGCCACTAAAGCCATTGCAGATCATGATGGTCCGGTTTATTTGAGGTTCGGCCGGCCCAAGATGCCCGTGTTTATCCCGGAAGATATGCCCTTTGAAATTGGAAAGGCCATTAAACTTACCACAGGAAATGATGTCACTATAGTTGCCACCGGACACCTCGTGTGGCCTGCACTGCAAGCCCAGGAGGAACTTGAAAAGCAGGGTGTGTCTGCGGAAGTGATTAACATCCATACTATTAAGCCGCTGGATGAAGAAGCAATTCTGGAATCAGCGAAGAAAACAGGCTGTGTTGTTACTGCAGAAGAACACATGCTTAATGGTGGCCTCGGAGAGAGCGTTGCACAAACACTGGTCAGAAACCAGCCCGTTCCAATGGAGATGGTAGGAGTGAATGATACATTTGGAGAGAGTGGGAAACCACAGGAGTTAATGGAAAAATACGGTCTGACTGATAAAGATATTGTCAATGCTGTCTTGAAAGTTATAAAACGCAAGGCATGAAACCTTAATGTCATCAGTAGAAGATAACAAAATACTTGAGCTGTTTGCAAAGCCCAAAAGCCGTTCCAGGGCTTTTCAAATGTTGGTATCCAACTATCAGGAAAGGGTTTATTGGATTATTCGCCGGATGCTCCTGAACCACGAAGATACCAATGATGTAATGCAGGAAACTTTTATTAAGATCTGGCAAAACCTGCCCGGGTTCCGTCGCGAGTCCGGGCTTTATTCATGGATATACCGCATAGCCGTGAATGAAGTCTATAATTTTATCAGAAAAAGAAAACAGGTTCGCACTATTCAGACCACGGAACTTACTGATGAAATGATCCATACCATGAAGGAAGATCCCTGGTTTGACGGTGAAGCGGCCCAGATAAAGCTGCAAAAAGCAATTCTTGCACTTCCACATAAGCAGCAAATGGTCTTTAACTTGAGGTATTTCGAGAATCTTCAGTATGATGAAATGGAAGAAATACTGGAAACGTCAACAGGCTCTCTGAAAGCATCATATCATTGGGCAGTGAAAAAAATAGAAAGCTACCTGAAGTCAAATTAAACCACGCGACTATAATTGCATCATACAAGCAGTAAAAAATGAGCAAAGAAAGAACATACCATAATCAGGAGCCAGATACCAGCCATATAGACAAGCTCGCGGATAAAGGCAGCTTTAAAACACCGGAAGGCTATTTTGACAGTTTTCCCGGGAAGATGGCTGAAATGGCACAGGCCACTTCCGCTGCGCCTGTTTCCTCTTCTCTATGGCAGCAACTGGCGTCGCATCCCTGGATGACTGCCGCCGCCGCTGCAGCAGTAACCGGCCTCATAGTGGCTACAGTAATTCTTTCCGGAGGCGATGGCATCAACTCACCTGATGAGATAAAAGACAAACCTGCTTTGGTTGAAAACGACAGCAGCAAAACTGAACGCAAGCAGCAGGAAAGCAGTGATAATGACACTACACCCGGGCAGAAGAAGCAGGTTAATCCGGAAACCAAAACACAAGATAATTTTCAGAAACAACAGCCTGTAAATCCTGCTGATGAAAAGGATGATCCGGCTGTGGGCAGTGAAGAAAAAGGCGGTGATAAGAATAACAGCAAGAGCCACAGGGATCCGGAAAAGCATGAATATAAGCCTCAGACACCTGAGCAATATGCACAGGAGCAGGTGACAGATCAGTCATATCCTGCCACGGAAAACAAGCAGGCTGTAGTTGCTGATGCTGG
>JBEPXQ010000268.1:0-3836 GCA_041641835.1 Bacteroidales bacterium | reverse complement strand
TTTATCCATGTAGGGATATTTATAGTCAGTTGGAGGCACCAGTGTTTCTTTCACTGCTCTTTGTGACACCCAACGGGTGAGGTTGAGGAAGCTACCTGCTTTGTCATTGGTTCCGGACATGCGGGCTCCGCCAAATGGCTGTTGTCCAACAACAGCTCCGGTGGGTTTATCATTGATGTAGAAGTTACCGGCAGCATGCTGCAGCTTATTCATTGCCAGAAGTGCAGCCTCACGTTTGTTGGCAAAAACAGCACCTGTCAGTCCGAAGATAGAGGTGTTATCCAGCAAATCAAGTGTTTCTTCATATTTCTCATCCTCATACACATAGATGGTAAGTACAGGGCCAAACAGCTCCTCTTCCATGGTAATATATTTTGGATCTTTAGCCAGGATAACCGTTGGCTCTACAAAGTATCCTTTTGATTTGTCATGGCCACCGCCGATGATAACTTCTGCATCAGCATCTTCTTTGGCTTTGTCAATAAATGAAGCAAGATTGTCAAAAGAAGCTTCATCAATAACAGCACCCATGAATTTACCGAAATCTTTTATATCACCCATTTGCAGCTCACCGATTTTTTCTTCCAGCTTAGCGCGAAGGTCTTGCCACATGCTCTTAGGAATATAAGCACGTGAAGCAGCCGAGCATTTTTGCCCCTGGTATTCATAAGCACCCCTTACAAGTGCAGTAGTTACTTCAGGCACATCAGCTGAATTATGTACCATCACAAAATCTTTCCCTCCGGTTTCTCCAACTACTCTTGGGTAAAAGCGATAGTTGGGAAGATTATTACTGATAGTTTTCCAAAGGTGGTCGAAAGTTGGTTTTGAACCCGTGAAGTGTAATCCACCGAAGAATTCACTCTCCATTGTGTGTTTTCCAATAAGCGAGCCACGGCCCGGCAGGAAGTTAACCACACCATCAGGCAGGCCGGCTTCTTTGTATATCTTCATCAGATAGTAGCTGGAAAGCAGCGAGGTAGTAGCTGGCTTCCACAGCGTGGTATTACCCATCAGAGCAGGTGACAGGGTAAGGTTAGAAGCAATAGCTGTGAAGTTAAAAGGAGTAATAGCAAAAACAAAACCTTCCAGCGGACGGTATTCTGTTCTATTGATGATACCCTCAGGTGAAAGTGGCTGGTCGTTATAAATCTGACCGGCAAAATAAGGATTAAAGCGCAGGAAATCGGAAGTTTCACACACAGCTTCAATTTCAGCCTGGTGTGGAGTTTTGCTTTGTCCGAGCATGGTAGAAGCATTCATCACGTAACGGTATTTTGTGGTGATGAGCTCAGCAATACGCATCATAATGGAAGCTCTTTCCACCCATGGCATAGCCGACCATACTTTTTTAGCTTCCATGGCAGCGTCAATAGCCATCTTTACTTCTTTTTCACCTGCTTTATGATATTCAGCCAATACATGCTGGTGATCGTGTGGCATCACAACCTTACCAAGGTCGCCGGTTTTTACTTCTTTTCCACCGATTATAAGAGGAATTTCTACTTTTTGTGAACTTTGACGTTCGAGCTCTTTCTTCAGCTCTTCTCTTTCTTTAGTTCCGGGAGCGTATGATTTTGCCGGTTCGTTTACCGGACGCTCAAACTGGAATAATGCGTTATTCATAAAGCGTATATTTTTTTATAAGGTTTCTACTTTGATCACGAACGCACAAATTTAAAAAAATCAGCCGATTTTTCATAGTCAGAAGGGAAAAAGAATGCAATCCATATAAAAACCTATTTTTCACATCATTGACTTATTTAGAATGTGCTTCTTCCGAAGCTGCTGCAAAGCTATTTTTAAAATGCCTGCACTCATAAATGCTTATATTTGCATATCATGAGCCATATGATCAGCTATAATTCCGCTTCTGAAAAATGTTTTGCAGCGGCTGCATTATTTCATCCTGCAACTGTCAAGGTAAAACTGGCAGACGCCACCGGATATGTGCTTGCTCAGGACATTACATCCTCCAGGGATATCCCGGCATTTAGTAAATCAGCTGTGGACGGCTTCGCCATACTGAAGCAGGACGCTGATATAACCCTGCCGGTAAAGAATACTATCAGTGCCGGGCAGGAGCACCATTTTGAGTTATCCCAGGGCGAATGCTTCAGGATAATGACAGGAGCTGCTATACCTGATAATGCCCAGGCTGTTGTAATGAAAGAAGATACTGAGGAATTTGCTGATAAGGTCAGGATTACAAGAAGCATCAGTAAGGAAAATATTATCTGGAAAGCTGAAGATGCAAAGGCCGGAGATGTGTTGTTGAAGAAGGGAACTTATATAAGCGAAAGACACATTGGAATAATTGCCACAGCAGGTTTGGCAGACGTATCCGTTTTTAGCAAACCCCAAGTTGGCGTGCTAAATACCGGCAGTGAATTAGCTGAGCCTGGAGAGCAACCAGGCAAATCAGGGATTTTCAATAGTAATGGCCCTCAAACTATAGCACAGCTCAGGCAGATGAATATGCCCGGAAAGTATTATGGCATCGCTCCTGATGATAAAAAAAAGACCAGAGATCTTATCAGGGAGGTGTCAGCAGAAAATGATGTTACGATTATCACCGGAGGGGTGTCAGTGGGTGATTACGATTTTGTGCCGGAAGTTATGCAGGAACTGGGATTTGATATTCAATTCAATAAAGTGGCTGTTCAGCCAGGCAAGCCATTTACGCTAGCTACAAAACAAGAGAAAATTATCCTCGGATTTCCTGGCAATCCAGTTTCATCCTACGTCATTTTTAAGCTGTTTGCTGAACCAATCCTCATTAGGATGATGAATGGCGATTATGCCAATCCTGAATTTCTAATGCCGGCAGGTGAAAAAATCAGCCGTCGCAAAAATAATAGAGATAAATGGATACCGGCGAATATCACAAACGGAAAGGCTGTTCCTGTTAGTTATCATGGATCAGCTCATATCCATGCCATTAGTTTTGCCACCCACCTGATACGGATACCGGCAGGAATCAGCGAAATTAAAAAAGGAGAGCAGCTGCATGTACGACCTCTATAACCGAAAGATCGACTATCTGCGAATATCGGTTACTGATCGCTGCAACCTGCGTTGTGCATATTGCATGCCTTGCGATGGTGTAAAGTGGCTTAAACATGAAGACATCCTTTCTTATGAGGAAATTACGGAAATTACAGCTTACCTGGTAAAGCAGGGGATCAGAAAAGTAAGGCTAACCGGCGGAGAACCTTTGGTAAGGAAAGATATTGCAACTCTTGTAGCAATGATTTCAGCAATTGAAGGTATCGATGACCTGAGTATGACAACTAACGGCATTCTGCTTCCTGTTATGGCCATGGAACTGAAAAAAGCAGGATTAAACAGAGTCAACATCAGTCTGGATACGCTTGATCCGGATATTTACCAAGCCATTACCTCAGAAGGAAGGCTGGAAAATGTTATCAATGGAATACAAGCTACTATTGATGCAGGATTGAGTCCGGTGAAAATAAATTGCGTGGACGGCACTTACAACAGCACGGAAGATATAGCTAATGTGAAAGCTTTTGGCCGGGAAAAAGGCATTCCGGTGAGAATAATCCGGCAAATGAATCTGGAAAGCGGGACTTTTACTGTGGTTGAAGGCGGCACAGGCGGCAAGTGCGACTCCTGCAACAGGATCCGGTTGAGTTCGGATGGCAAACTGAAACCCTGTCTGTTCAGTAATCTGGAGTATGATGTTCGTTCACTGGGAATAGAAAAAGCACTTCAACTGGCATTGAACAATAAACCGGCCAGGGGAATCAGTAATCTTAAAAACACATTTAACCAGACGGGAGGATGAAATGAATAAACTAACGCATGCTGAT
>JBEPXQ010000267.1:0-3840 GCA_041641835.1 Bacteroidales bacterium | reverse complement strand
TCGATACCCACGGGTGCGCCTTCATTCAACAGATTCCGGCGGCAAACAGCCTCACACGGGCGCACACAAACGCGTCCGCAAACAGCAGGCAGTGGGTTAGTTTCTTTGATCAAAGCCACTGCATCATGATGCAATCCCTTTTCCACCAGCGAGATGTACCCCTGCACATCCACTCCGGCAGGACATTCCTGCTTACATGGCGCCAGGCAATCAGCATAATGATTGGAAACCAGCAAGTCGAGTGCTGCTTTACGTGCACTGTGAACATTTTTATTATCCGTATTGATCTTCATGCCTTCGCTGATCCTGGTGGAGCAGCTGGGTTGCATGCCGTTCATGCCTTCAACTTCCACCACGCACACAAAGCAAGAGGAATAAGGTTCCAGGCGCGGATCATAACATAAGGTAGGGATTTCTATTCCTTTTCGACGGGCCATCTCCAGTATGGTTTCACCCTGGTAACCCGTTTCACGTTTTCCGTTTAATATGACGTTTAAAGTATCGCTCATTGTTCTTAATTTTTCAGTTCATAATTGGATTAATGTACTGTAACAGCATCAAATTTGCATCGGTTGTAGCAATCGCCACAACGAATGCAGATATCCTGATCAATTACATGCACCTGTTTTTTCTCGCCTGTAATGGCATCCACAGGGCATTTAATGGCGCAAACCCTGCAACCCGTGCAATTATCCGGGTCGATTTCATAGGTAAGCAGCTTCTTGCAACTTTGAGCAGGACATTTTTTCTGATTGATGTGAGCCTCGTATTCGTCACGGAAATACTTAATGGTCGTCAGCACAGGATTGGGCGCTGTCTGTCCCAGTCCGCACAGCGAATTATCCTTGATCTGGTATGCCAGCTCTTCCAACTTTTCAATATCACCTTCTTCTCCTTCCCCTTCGGTGATGCGGGTAAGGATTTCCAGCATACGTTTGGTACCCACGCGGCAGAAAGTACATTTCCCGCATGATTCCACCTGGGTAAAATCCAGGAAGAAGCGGGCCATATCCACCATACAGGTAGTTTCATCCATAACCACCATTCCCCCGGAACCCATGATGGCGCCGGTGGCATTTACAGAATCGTAATCTACTTTAGTATCTGCCAGGTAAGCGGGTATGCAGCCACCCGAGGGGCCTCCCAGCTGGACAGCTTTGAATTCCTTGTTTTTCTGAATTCCACCGCCAAGCTTAAAAATAATATCCTTGATGGTAATTCCCATGGGTACTTCCACGAGTCCGCCATGATTGATCTTACCGGTGAGTGCAAATACTTTTGTTCCCTTGCTTTTCTCAGTGCCATAGGAAGCAAATTTTTCAGCGCCGTTAAGGATAATCCAGGGCACATTTGCAAGGGTTTCCACATTATTAATGTTGGAAGGTTTTTTCCACAAGCCTGAAGCAGCAGGAAAAGGCGGGCGCTTACGGGGCATACCACGCTTGCCTTCGATGGAGGCCATCAGCGCGGTTTCCTCGCCACACACGAAGGCTCCGGCACCTTCTTTCACGAAAATATCAAAATCAAAACCTTCTTTCCCGAAGATATCTTTTCCCAGGTAGCCTTTCTTCCGGGCCTGGTCAATGGCAATGTTCAGCCGTTTAATGGCGAGCGGATATTCGGCACGGCAATATATCACACCCTGAGAAGCCTTAATGGCATATCCGGCTATGATCATTCCTTCCAGCACTGCGTGCGGGTCACCTTCCAGCAGCGAACGATCCATAAATGCACCCGGATCACCTTCATCAGCATTGCAAATGATAAATTTTTCATCAGAAACATTCTGCAATGCAAACTTCCACTTAAGGCCGGCAGGGAAACCGCCACCGCCACGTCCGCGAAGACCGGAGTTAATAACTTCATCCACCACTTTTTCGGGGGTGGTTTCATTATCCACGAGTGTTTGAATTGCTTTATACGCACCGCGCTTTTCGGCTTCCTGCAAGGATTCCGGATCCATATAGCCACAGTTTCGCAGGGCTATCTTCACCTGCCCCTGCATATATTGCGCGTCTTTTGTTTCAAAAAGATCGGAAAGCACTACATAATCCTTAACTGGGTTGGACTGAGAAATGTGTTCCTCCATGATCTGTACAGCCTTTTTTTCATCTATCCCACCGTACATATAATAGCCTGTATCATCTTCCACTTCCACCAGTGGCTCGTTGTAACACATGCCGACGCATGAAGTTTTCCTAAGTTCGATATCCAGGTTTTCAGCCTCTTGCAGGGCCTGTATTTTTTTATATACCTTGTCAGCACCAGCGGCGATTCCGCAGCTGCCAAGGCCTATTGTAACTTTCTTTTTCATAATCGGGAAATTTTGATTGACAGAAATGATTTACCCACCGTTTTTTTGTTCCTGAAGCTTGATGTCTTTGATCACCTTCACAGCTTTATTGCCATCGAGCTTGCCATAGGTCTCATCACCTATCATCATCACAGGAGCCAGTGAGCAACAGCCCAGGCAGGCTACTGATTCGAGGGTGAATAGCCGGTCTTCGGTAGTACCGCCATCGGGCACACCAAGTGCTTCTGCCAGTGCATCAGTAATACCACCGGCATTTTGAACATGGCAGGCTGTACCGTGACACACTTTAATGATGTGCTTGCCCACAGGTTGCAGGCGAAACTGTGAGTAAAAGGTTGCCACACCATACATTTCGTTCAGCTCCAGACCTGTTTCGCGGGATATCTTAAGAAAGGCATTTCGGGGCAAAAAGCCATACAGCTCCTGTGTGCCCTGAAGTAAAGGAATAAGATTACCACGCCGTTTTTTATATTTTGAAATCAGATTATCCAGTCGGGATAAATCGATTTCGGGCTCTGCAACCTGTTCTTCCTGTCTTTTAAATGGTATTCGTTCAACTCTCATATAGCTTGGGTTTTTGACAGCCGAAAATTAGAAAATGTTTCCATCATATTAAAATAAATGAATCAATTTATATTTTTTATAAATAAGAAGACAGAAGTTGATCAATGAAAGGGTTTTGATCTGATTGGTTGATTGTATGACCGATTGAAAAATAATGGTGAAATTAGGACTTTGTTAATCGCGAAAATGATATTTCATAGCCAGCCTTAAGTAAGCCTAGTTCTCTTAAGTTACTTTGTACTCTTGTTTTCTCTGAGGTAAAATCATCTAATTCATAAGGCACTGCTATTCCACTCCCGCCACTTCTTCTGCCATTTTCTCCGCTTGTTTCAGCACAGTTTCTGTGGCTAGCTTTTGCATGTCAGGTGGATAGCCGTATTGTCGCAACGTACGCTTGATTAGCACCTTTAATTTTGCTCTTACGCTTTCCTTGATGTTCCAGTCGATGCTGGCGTTCTTACGCACGCGCTCTGTTAGAACTACGGCCAACTCCCGCAGCTTGTCCTTACCCAGTAACTCATTTGCGCTGTGGTTATCGGCTACAGCAGAATAAAAGGCATATTCAAACTCACTTAATCCCATCTCACCGGCTTCATTATCCATCTTCACAATATGCTTGCTCAGGTCTATCAGTTCCTCGATAACTTCCGCAGCGGTTAATACCTTGTTATGGTATTTCCGGATGGTCTCTTCCAACATTTCTTTCAGGGAACGACTTTTCACCAGGTTCTTCTTTGCCCGGGATTTAATCTCATCATTAATCAGCTTCTTCAGTACTTCCAGAGCCACATTCTTATGTTCCATATTTTTCAGCTCAAGCAGGAATTCTTCCGAAAGGATAGAAATATTCGGCTTTTTTATTTTGCGGCAGGGTTTATTTCATTCGAAGCGATATCTGAAAGTCTTTCATCCCCTTCTTTTTCCTGCCTTAGATTATCTTTAAGCAGACTTGCTTCTTCGGT